>JBGPGJ010000018.1:0-12797 GCA_041483795.1 Sulfurifustaceae bacterium | reverse complement strand
GAGACGCGGAACCACGAGCAGCACCTCGCCCTTGGGGACCGCGCGATCGTCGTCAATCTTCGGCCCGTAGACCAACAGACGCTTCAAGACCGCGGATTCCGGCACCGTCAGCGCCGAGTCAGCCAGCGCGAAATGCCAGTAAATCGCCTCGACCGACACGAGCAAGGGCACTCGCCCCTGCATTTCTACCAGCAGGCGCTCGCGTCGAAAGGCGGACAGAGCCGCGGTTCCCGGAATGGAAAGAATCGGCGCGGCGTGAGAACCGGAGGGGGAACCGGGGGCGATGTCGGGTTGGTTTCCAGCCATGCGGTGGTTTCGTCTACACCCTAATGCTCGCGTGTGCTGCCCGTACGCTCAAGACAAGACCAGAAGACGACTTGATAGGTATTATAGCGACAGCGCGCCTCCTTTGCGCTTCACTTCAACTGTTCGTACAACAAGCTCAGGATACGCTCACCCGTCTTGGCCGATTCGGGCGCGCCGTCCTTGCCCTTCACCGCCACATCGGTGCCGGATCCGGTCGTGTGCAGGTGGATCTGATACTGCACGTTGATCTTTTTATCTTCGGCGCCGAACATGCGCGCAAAAAAGCCGGGCTTGTCACTTGCCTTGTCCGGGTCAATGTAGCGCACGTAGTAAACGCCCTGCGAGCGGTCGCGGTCCTCCACCGTGAAACCGCTACGGTCGAGCGACAGACCGACGCGGCGCCAGGCGCGATCGAGCGAATCCTCCAGGCTCAGGAATACGTCGTCCCCGCGACGCGTGAGCCGCGCGCGCTCGCTGGGCGGCGCCGGTGCCTGGGCGACAATCGTCTTCGCCTGCTCCTCGGGCGTGCCGAGGTAAACCATCAGCGACCGTAACATTTCCACTTCGGCATCCGGCTCGGGCGCGCGCGGTTGCCAGCGCACCTTGCCGTCCGGGGAACCGGCGCTGTTCGGCACGAATATTTCCTCCATGCCGCGATGGGAGATATAGACCTCGGTCGTCCCCGGTTGCGCGCCGTGCTCGAGGCGAATGCGAAACTTATCGCGTGTACCCGTCGAATAAAGCGTGCCGAGCCACTTGGCGAGAAACTTCTGCGTATCGGTGCCGACCTTGGCGCGGTTCTCGGCCCAGTCGGTTTCGATCACGCCCGCAGCCGGGTTCTCGCGATCGATGATCAGCCCCGCGCTCGATACGAACTCGCGCACTCTCGGCCACAAACTCTCGGGAGCGGCCTGCACTACAAGCCAACGAGTCTGGCCATCGCGTTCGATGCGCATATCCGAGGCCTGCGGCAACACGGTCACCGGTTGCGCGCTCGCGGGCCCCGGCTTTTTCTCGGTAACGAACTCGGAATACGTCGCCCTCGACGGCGGTGTACCCACGGCCGAATTCGTGTCCGGGATTGCCGACAGATCCGGCGGCACCTCGAGCGGCGGCAGCGTATGCGCATTCTTGTAATCCACCCGGCGCTTCTCGCTGATCGTCTCGCAGGCGGCAAGCGCCACGCAGGCGAGTAGACAAACCGACAATTTGATAAAAATGGACTTCATTCTTTCCTCTTCCGATCAGGATACGACGCCCGCCGCGCGCAGCGCGGCGCGCACGCCGTCGTGTTGTGACGGCGACAGCGGCGTCAGCGGCAAGCGGATGCCCCCTTCGATCAGGCCCATCTCCTTTAGTGCCCACTTCACGGGGATGGGGTTGGCTTCGACAAACAGATTCTTATGCAGCGGCATCAACTTCTCGTTGATCGCCCATGCCTCTCGCTCCTTGCCCTCGCGCGCGAGCCTGCACATCTCATGCATGAGCCGCGGGGCGACGTTGGCGGTTACCGAAATATCGCCCTTGGCCCCGAGTAAAATCAAATCGAGCGCGGTCGGGTCGTCACCCGAATAAAGGTCCAGCCGCTCTCCGCAGCGGCGCAGGATCTCTCGTGCGCGCTCCAAATTCCCGGTTGCCTCCTTAATCCCGACGATGTTGGAAATATGCGAGAGGCGTTCGACCGTCTCGGGCAGCATGTCGCAACAAGTGCGGCCGGGGACATTATAAAGAATCTGCGGAACCGGTACGGCGTCCGCCACGGCCTTGTGGTGCCGGTATAACCCATCTTGCGTGGGCTTGTTGTAATAAGGAGTAACGAGCAGGCAGGCGTCGGCCCCTGCTGCTTCGGCCGCGCGCGTGAGCTCGATCGCTTCGCTCGTGGAATTAGCACCGGTACCGGCGATGATGGGAACGCGCCCGCGTGCGTGCTCGACCGTGACATGGATCACCTCGACATGCTCGTCCATGTCGAGCGTGGGCGACTCGCCAGTGGTGCCGACCGCGACGATGGCGTCGGTGCCGTTCTCGACGTGCCAGTCGATGAGCCGGCGCAGCGCCGCCCAGTCGAGCGCGCCGTCTTCGCCCATCGGCGTCACCAACGCCACCATGCTGCCGTGAAACATAAATCGTTGGAAAAACAAGGCTAAATAGGAATACGCATGGTACTTGGGAGCCCCCACCGATGACAAGGCTACAGGGAGGAATAAGGCTGGTTTTCCGGGTTAACCTACCGATGACATCGAGTTGACCAATCCGAACGGCTATTTACTCAACCGGTCGCACGCGGCGAACTTACTTGGGAAGCTCCGGGAATTGCGGCAGTTCATCGGAGATGTCGAACCACGGTGCTTTGTAGGCGACAAAAACATGAACCATGGGCTTAACGCAAGGGTCATCATCGAGCGCCCCGAGCGGAAGACCGTACGAGGAAGAGTCGTGATGGAAACGACTAAGCAGCGGCGATCCACACACGCGGCAGAAGCCCCGGTGGTTGCCGGGAGACGACTCGTAGTACGTGACCAGCTCCTCGCCTCGAACCCACCGGAAATCCGCCGCCTTCACACACGCGCGGCTACGAAAAGCGGCGCCGTGAGCTTTACGACACATAGAGCAGTGACAGTTAAGCGCACCCGAGAGCGGGCCTGTAATCTCGTAGCGCACACCACCGCATAAGCAACTACCGCGTAGCGTAAGGCCTCCATTCAACCGGGGAGTCAAAACTATTTCACACCACTATTTCTCGCCATGATCCCGGCTCGTAGCGATCGCGGCCTCCACATCCACCATGCGGATCGCGCCGATCGCCGCTTCGAACGCGCCCTCTTCGCACAAACCGCTTATCGCGGCGTGCTCGTAGCCTTCCTGGGCCGCCCGTACGCACGCCTCCCTGACCGCTTCGGCGATGCGGCGTTGCTCCACAAGAGACGCTTTTTTAACCATCGCGGACCCGTCTTATTTCGGTGGTTACTCCGCCCACGTGCGCACGGCGTACTGGGCAAATTATTTAGCCACGCTTCGGGAAAGCCGACGACGCCAACTGGACTGGCGCAAAGCAAGAGGCGCGCCTGCACGCACACCCGCACCGATACCGTGTCACTTGCGCGAAGACCCTGCACGCGATATCGCGTCTCCTCCCCCGCCCGGCGATGTTTCCGCGCTCTGCGATACGTCCGCTTCGGTCTGCCGGTACAGGGTCTCGCGCATCGAGCGAATGACGTCCGCGTCCGGCTCCAGAAACATCAACCCTACCCCCGTCGGCGCGTGGCGCACGATCATAGCCTGCATGCAATATCCGCCGCCACGCTCGCCCGCAGGCAGATCGAACACGACCGATACCGGGGCATTGAGCGGCAGGACCGCCGCGTCGGTTTCGACAAACAAACCGCCGAGGCTGATGTCGCGCATGGCCGTGCGGACCAAGCCGAGGCGGGGGCATTCCACAATGACATCCCCTGCGATGGGCTTACGTGTACTGCAACGATGTTCCATAAACCACCTCCATAAGCCCCACCCACGTCACTCCGGCATCCTGCCGGAACTTCGCCTTGGTGTTTGTTAACTTCTACGGCGAGAGGCTCCATGTTATTCCCATCAACGCCGGACAGCCAGAGGAACACCGAGCGATGAAAGAATCGTTTCACATCCACGCGTTGCGGCGCGAATCTCCAAAGTTTCGCTAACTTTTGACTAATGCAACGAATTGAGAATTCGCCCGAGTTCAAACTCAGAGCGGCGCGTGCTAATTCAACAAAGTACGCCATCCCCATCGGTCAATACGCCTATAGCGGCGGCGGCTGCGAGTCACTGCTTACTGACGGTAATATGGAACCGGGCGTGTAAGTACGAAAGGACCAGATAGGGCATGAGCCCACGGCCGCACGTTTTCCTGCCGTAAATAAGGCTTTGATCTGCATCAAAGCCGCCACTGACAACCCGGAGCATGGTTACCACATCGTTAACGACAATGATGAAGCCGTTATGATGACCGCAAGAGGAAAACCCAACCGAGACTTCCGCCCAATACGCCGTGATCGCCTTATCAAAGAACATGAACACGATACCTACAAGTCCCGAAGCAAACCGCCGGAGCCGACCGTCTGCACCGAGTGCAGCGCGGTGTTCCACAAAGGGCGGTGGCAGTGGGTCGAACGGCCCAACGGGGCGCACGAAGCCTTGTGTCCGGCGTGCCACCGAATTCACGATCGATGTCCCGGCGGTTATTTGACGTTGAACGGGCCGTTCCCGCAGCAGCATCGCGACGAAATCCTGCATCTGGCGCGGAACATCGAGGCGCGCGAGAAAGCCGAGCATCCGCTGAACCGCATCATGGCGCTGGAGGATCAGGACGATAGCATCCTGATCACGACGACGAGCATGGCGATGGCGCGTTCCATCGGCGATGCGTTACATCACGCCTATAAAGGCGAGCTGGATTACAAATACACGGATGAAGCCAACATCCTGCACGTGCAGTGGCAACGCTGAGATGGTGAGGCGGCCCGAGTCCACTTGAAACGATGCAGGGGCGTGTGGAACAGGTCCGGCAACTGGGAAACCACTTGTTGCCGGATCAATAACATCATGCCGCCATCCCGTCAGGATAGAGAGGTGACATGCACGACTGGAACGTGGTGGTAAGCATTCGCGAGGATTGCTATCAGCGGGTGCACAAGCGACTTAAGGTCTTTGGTAGGGTTGATCATACGGACTATTACAACGTGCTCGCGCTCAAAGTCGCTGACGTTCAAGATTTCCTTGACGCGCTGAGGCTGGCGGTGGAACAGGATCCTTCCCTGGGCCACTGCCTCGCGCGGGTGATCCCGGCAACCCGCTCTTTTTTCTTTCAGTCAGCGGAGGAGTTTGAAGCGCGTGCCAAGGAAACCGCCTCCCAATTTGTTCCCGACCTCCTTGGCAAAACGTTTTACGTGCGCATGCACCGCCGTGGATTTCGCGAGCAGATCGCCAGCCAGCGCGAAGAGCAGTTATTGGATACATACCTGCGGGATCGGCTTGCCGACGTCGGCAAACCGGGACAGATCCGTTTCACGGATCCCGACGCCGTGATCGCCGTGGAAACCCTCGGACCGTGGGCCGGTTTGTCGCTGTGGAAACGCGAGGATCGCGCGCATTACCCGTTTGTTCGCGTGGACTGAGGAGCCGCTTATGAACCTGACCACGGAAAACATGGCTGAAGCAAAGAATACGGTGGGCAATCTCCTTGAGCAGTTGGGGCTGACCGCCTATCTCGTCGAAGTGGAGCCGCGCACGGACCACTGGGAAGTGCGGGTGGAATGCGCGCTTGACAGCGGCTGGCAATCGTCCGTGCTCAACGTGGATGACAAGGCGCTGCGCGCCTGCCGCACCGACCACTTCGTCCGCGACCAATTGCTTGGCGAGTGGCGCAGGCGACTCACGGTGCGAGGCTCCGGCTGAGCACCAACACCGTCCCGCCCGGGCGCCGATTTCAGTCTCATGCAAGATTCGCAATGCATCGAATTCCTGCAATGGGCCCTGCCACGGCTCAAGCGGCGTTGGCCGGGATTCCGCAAGGTGCGTACGCAAGTCTGTAAGCGTATCGAGCGACGCTGGAAAGGGCTCGGCCTGTCCGGGACGCAGGCCTATCGCGATTACCTCGAGCGACACGCGGCGGAATGGGCGATACTCGACCGGCTCTGCCCGATCACGATTTCGAGCTTCTATCGCGACAAGGCGGTCTTCGATTTTCTCGGCGCCACGCTGCTGCCGCAGCTGGTCCGAGGCGCGCTCGAACCGGGAGCATCCGAGTTGCGCGCTCTGAGCATCGGCTGCGCTTCCGGCGAAGAACCTTACACGCTCATGCTCGTGTGGCGCTTTGGCCTCGCGCCGCAGTTTCCTCAACTGGCGTTGCGTGTTATCGCGACCGACGTGCTGGAAGAGATGCTCGAGCGTGCACAGTCCGCCTGCTATCCGCACAGCAGCCTCAAGCTCCTGCCGCAGGCGTGGCGAGCGCAGGCCTTCGAGCCTGTGGCAGGTGAATACTGTCTGCACAAGGAATGCCGACGGGGGATTGAGTTCGTGCAGCAAGATGTCCGCACGATGCTGCCGGAGGGTCGTTTCCACCTAATCCTGTGCCGCAATCTGGTGTTCACGTATTTTGACGAAGACACGCAGCGGCGGATCCTGAAACGCCTGCTGACTCGTCTTGCGCCCGCTGGCGCGCTTGTCATCGGGCGCCGTGAAACCCTGCCGTTCGGAATCGAGGGGCTAGCACCGTGGCCGGGCGCTGAGGCACTGGGTATTTTCCGTATGCGTGCCGGATTTGATGGATTTGCTCGAAGCGGTACTACTGAACCGAGTTTGGTTACATTCTCGCCTGCCGAATGAGAGCAATCGGGCTGGCCTTTTTTTAACGCCAGGAGAGCGGAAATGACTTACAGCAAAGAGATGGTCCAGGAAGTTTGGGAGAAAGGAAGGGTCATTGCCGAGCAAGACCCCGCCGTATGGCGTCAGGACGAATGCGGGGCGTGGATGAGGCGCGAGCATTACGGACAAGAGGCGTCGGAATACGGATGGAGAATTGAGAACATCTCTCTTGGCGGACCGAATGACGTGGATAATCTTCGGCCGCTGCACTGCGAGAACTTATTCATCGTGGGAGCTGGCCGCACGAAATGCCACGTCTCCGCCGATCAGAAAGGAGTGGATGTACGCGAACACGTTCACTCGACGCCGCGCAACAGGCGCGTCGGCCGATAGATCCAGGCCAACGCATCGGATCTTTGAGCGCTAGCGGCGGCTCGACCTCGGGCGCATCCTCGCTGCGGACTGGAATTTCCAATCTATTTTAAGGTGCTATTTGGGTTTTTGCCGCCGGCCCGCGGGAAAATCGTCCATGGACCGATGCCACTCCTCCGGGGGTTCGACCTCCTCTGCTTCAAGTTCCGCCCAGGTCTGTGCATCCATCTGATCCACGGGACCGGAGGCATATTGAATATCAACTAACCCGCGCGCCTTATCGTAGGCGAGCACCATGAACAAGCTGCCGTCTTGAGTCTCGTACCAAGTTCCAACGACGGGCGTGTTTCCTGCTTCCACGGCGTACCTCTCTTCTCTCTTCGGCGGGCCGACGCTGCGCGTGCCGCTGTATCCAAGTGCGCTTGGTTCCGTCATCCCCGTCATCCGCGCGCAAATAATACAGGACGCGGTTGATTCCATCAGGCGCAGAATCCCGGACCCGGCCCCAGACCGAAACTACATGGCCCGGCGCGCCTGGCCCAAGAGCCGCCTGATTTCGGCGACCAACTGGTGCTGATACTTTTTGATGCGCTCGTGCGCATCGGCCAGCCGCTCATGTTGCGCCGTTTGCCGGCGGTGAACGGCGGCCCACTGTCTGTCGGTTTTCTTACGTTCACCGCGCATGGACTCTTGACACAAGGACAGCTCGTGGCCATGCAAATGCTGCTCGTCCTCCCACACCGCGTCGGCATGGACCTCCAAGGCATCGCGCGAATCGCGCAGCATGCCCTCGACTGCCTCGAGCGCGGCCAACGCATTTCGCAGCTCCTTTCCCCACTCATCGATATCGATCCGCCAAATCTCTTGGTCGTTCCGCCAGCGGCGGTGCTGCTCGTGCATCGTTTGCTGGATGGTCTTGCTCATTTCGCGTCCTCCATATTGGCATCTGGCCGCACCGCCGGTGTGCAACACACCGCGTCACGGTTCGCTAGCATGTGGCAATAACCGGCACCGTGCTTTGACGGAAGGCAAATCCGCCTCGAAAGAGATCGCGTCTGGCGGCGCGCGGAAACCGAGCGGCCTCGGGTTACGGCGCTTTTCCGCATGGGGCAAATCGTTTTGCCGCCGAGTCTTTCATTGACAAAGATCAATGCTTACCGACCTTAAGATGGCGTAAAGTGCGGCACGTACGGAGCTGCGAGCTTCATGCGTAAAAAGGAACCTGGAAACATTAGGTAATGGAGGGAACCGTGATCGGATCGAGACAGACGTACCACCGCTGGAGCGAGCGCCAACCGATCGCGATGGAAGTCAAGCTCGCAAGCGGCGATGAGGCCCCGCTGCACGGCAGTACGCAAAACGTCGGTCTCGGCGGGATGTTGGTCGAGTTGGGCGCGAGCCGCTTGTATCCCAATGTCCAGGTAATTGCGTCCTTCCCGCTCGCACCTTCAAACCCCGCCGCGCGCCGGCAATTGTTGGCCACCGTCGTTTGGACGTCCGGAAGCAAAGTTGGATTGATGTTCGATGATTTCAATCCGGACACATTGCGGTCGATACGCGACGTACTTTGACACCCGCGCACGCGGCGCGGGCCGAATGGAGGACGTGGACCATCTCGAACAAACTTGTCGGCAAATGGGTCGAGAAAAGCGCCGGTCTTCGCTTCCATGGGCGGCGCGTGCTTGAATGCTTCACGCATCGTGCGACGTCTCTGCGATCTCCGTCGTGATATGCCGCGGCGGCGTCTGCGGCCCAGCGGCGGTGTCTGCCGCGAACGCCGCAAGCACTTGATCGAGCATAGCCCGGTCAATCACTTCCTTCTCAAGCAGCACTTTCGCCAGTCGCTCCAGTAGCGCGCGCTTGCGGGTCAGGGTGTCGGTGACCCGCGCGTGGGCCCCTTCGAGGATCTTCAGAACTTCCTCATCGATAAGCTGTGCCGTGCGTTCGCTGTACTCGCGCTGGCCCGTGAACGTCGGTGTGCCGAGAAAGACCGAGCGCGGCTCCTCGAACGTGGTCAGGCGCAGCCGCTCGCTCATGCCGTAGTGCATAACCATGTGACGCGCCATGTCGGTGGCGCGCTGCAAATCGTTCTGCGCCCCGGTGGAAACATCGCCGTACACAAGCTCCTCGGCCACGCGCCCTCCGAGCAACACGTCGAGGCGATCGAGCAGTTCGGATTTTTTCAGGAGATACCGGTCCTCAGTCGGCAACTGCCGGGTATAACCGAGCGCCGCAATGCCGCGCGGGATGATGGAGACCTTGGAAACGCGATCGGCATAGGCGCGGGACTCGGCCACGAGCGCGTGACCGGCCTCGTGGTACGCTATCGTCTCCTTTTCCTTCGGATTCATCAGACGGTTCTTCTTCTCGAGGCCGCCCACGATCCGGTCAATCGCCTCGTCGAAATCGGTCATCTCCACCGCCTGCTTGCCCTTGCGCGCCGCGAGCAACGCCGCCTCGTTCACGGCGTTCGCTAGATCGGCGCCGACAAATCCCGGCGTGTGCGCCGCAATGACCGACAAATCCACCTCGGGCGCCAGCGTCACGTGCTTGGCGTGCACGCCCAGGATCTTCTCGCGCCCTTTCACATCGGGACGGTCAATCGCCACGTGCCGATCGAAACGCCCGGCACGTAGCAACGCCGGGTCGAGGATCTCGGGACGGTTGGTGGCGGCCATGATCAGTACGCCCTTGTTCGTGTCGAAGCCGTCCATCTCAACCAGCAGTTGATTGAGTGTCTGTTCGCGCTCGTCGTGCCCGCCGACGGCGCCTAGTCCGCGCACCTTGCCGAGCGCGTCGAGCTCGTCAATAAAGATGATGCACGGCGCCTTCTGCTCGGCCTGCGCGAAAAGATCGCGCACGCGCGCAGCGCCGACGCCTACGAACATCTCGACGAACTCCGCGCCGCTGATGCTCAAGAACGGCACACCCGCCTCGCCCGCCACCGCCTTCGCGAGCAGCGTCTTGCCGGTTCCCGGCGCGCCCACGAGCAGCACCCCTTTAGGGATCTTTCCGCCCAGGCGACGGTAGCGCTCAGGGTTGCGCAGGAACTCGACGACCTCCATCAATTCGGCACGCGCCTCGTCAATGCCGGCCACATCGTCAAAAGTAACACCGGTCTGCTTCTCGAGATAAACCTTGGCCTTGCTCTTGCCGATCTCCATCAAACCGCCGGCGGCGGCGCCCACGCGCTTCGCCAGGAATCCCCACAGCGCAAAGAAGATAACCGCGGGGATGACCCAGGAAAGCAGCGTGGATACCCAGGTGCTTTCAAGCTTGCCCGCGAAGCGCACCTTGGCCGCCTGAAGATCCTCGATCAGTGTCGGGTCGCTGACCCGCACTGTCACGAAGCGGTGCTCCTTCTCGCCCCGGCGCTCGAGCGCGGCGATTTTCTCTTCCGGCAGGAGCGTCTCAAGCCCATCGCCGCGCAGCGTGCCGGTAATGGCCTTGTCGGTTAACGCAAGGTCCGCGACCTTGCCGGCCTTGAGCAACGTCTTGAAGTCGCTGTAGGCGAGGCTCTCCACCTGCGACTCGATAAGATAATTCTGGATCAGCAGCATGACGACAAATGCCACGATGAAGTACCAGATCGAAAACTTATTCTTTTCCATCGGTCACCTCACTGGTTTAGTTGCGTGGTCACGGCGTTTCGATCCGCACACACAGCACGGCTTCGGCACAACAGAATTCTTGCTCGGTGCCGCGCGACTCGGCGCAACGGAAACTGAACTTCACACTACGCACCTCGGCTGCGAACGGCCTTGACAAGGTGTCATTGCAAGTACAACGACTCCCATAGGAAAACGGCAAAGGGCTTTCGCTTCGTGATCATGGACGTCAATCACACCGAAGGCGACCGCCTGATCGAACTCAATGCCCCCGAGGAATTCTACGACGTCGCCGCGCTACTGCGCGACACCGAGCGTTACGTCGTCAAGTCGCTGTAGTCGCGCGCGACCTGCGAACAGGCCGTGATTGCCTCGACCTCGCGCCTGCATAACATCGCCGGCAAGTACACCGGCAAGGATGACCCGGTGATGTTGGTGCGCGTACGGCAAAACTTTCCCGCCACGGGCGAGGTGCTCGCGCCCTACGCGCTCGACGCCTATGTCGCCGGCGGCATGCGCGGCTCGCACAACATGCCGCTCATGCCGGTAGCGCTGATGTCGGGCGTCTCCTACTTCGACGGCCCGCCGGTTGTGAGCTGTGCCGCGTTTTGCGTGCACGACGGCAAGTTCACCGCAGCCTTGGACAACTTCGCGCGCCGCCAAGGCTTTTTCGGCGCCGCGATGCTACCGATGACGGAACTCGAATACACCGGCATCGTAGAAAAGCTCAAGGCGCCCGAAACGCGCTTTCGCGTGCGCGCCGAATAGAGCGGCACGGTTTTACGCCGCGTGCGGCATGTGCTGCAGCATGTCTTTGAACTCGCGCCACTCGGTCGCAGCCCAGATCTCGGAGTGCGCGCCGCCGTAGCGGCGAATGATGGTCGAGACTTTCGTCGCGGTCGCCACATCCGGCGCGGTGAAAATATCCACGTAATCGTACGGTCCGAGCACGGCGTAGTTCGCCACCCATTTGATCTCGGGGCATTCGGCGCGGATGTGCTCCATCGCCTTATGCTCCAGCATCTCCAACATCTGCGGCGTGCGCGCCGCCTCGGGCGCCACGCGCGTTAACATGATAAACGTCGTCATCACTCCTCCTTCGCCACCGTTAGTGGCTAAACTGGCCGTACCGTGTCGGACCAAGCAGGCGCAGGAACTCCTCGCCGTCAACGCACACGAGCTTATCGTGCTCGCCGCCGACGAAGTACACCTGCTTCTGTCCGACGAGACTGTCGTCCACGATGGTCTCCATGCCGTACGCCGGACCGAGCGGCGGAATGGCGCCTACCTCGCAGTCTTGGAACACCGGGGCGATGCGGTCCTCGCTCACCAGCTCGAGCCGACGCCCGAGCTTCTCGCAGAGCGAGTGCAGCTCCACATGGCGATTACCCGGTACCACCGCCATGAGATAGCCGCGGTCATCCGCCAGGATCACTGCCTTCGCGATCCGATGCGGCGGCACGTGCGCCGCCAGCGCGGTCTGCTTGCTCGACATCGAAGGCAGATGGTGAACCACGGTATAGGCGATCCCGTACTGCTGCAGGTAACTCTCGACGGTCTTTGCGAGATTCATGACTTTCTCCTGATCGGCCTTTCCACCTGACGTATCGCGCATGACGTCGCACGGATATTCCCTTTCATCGGTTTGCGCGCACTTCCGTAATGTTCCATAAGCCGCCTCCGTAATCCTCGCATGCTGAATTTATACTCTCGCGAAGTCGTGACTTTGACCTACATCAACGCCTCCGACGGAAATTTCCATATCATGAAGCAATGAACTGTCAGAGGAGATGCTTTCGCTCGACCTCGAACTCGAAAGCGGCGCGTGCTATTTCAACAACGTACGCTATCCGCTCGGTCAGTACGTCTATAGTGGCGACGAACTGCTGCAATGCGAAGGCCGGGGGGTGTGGGTGCGAAAGAGCGAAGGCGACATTTAGCGACGCGGCAGCTGCCGACGCCGTCGCGCACGTATCGTCACTGCTCCTCTTCTTCCTCACCCGCTTCGGCCTCTTCAGTTTCGGGCCGCTCGCGTACGCCTTCTTCCCGCAGCGGCGCCTCCCAGTCCTCGCGCGTCATGCCGGTTTCGGTGTAGCCGAGATCGTCGTGCTCGATATCGTCTACCGGGCCGGTCCAGTCCTCCGGCGGCGCGATCGGCTCGATCTCGAG
>JBGPGJ010000017.1:0-12825 GCA_041483795.1 Sulfurifustaceae bacterium | reverse complement strand
GTAAGCACGGCTCAATCGGCAAAGAAAAACGCCCGCCTTACCGAATGGTAAGGCGGGCGTTTCAGTTTTTACCTCTAGTGATCGGGGAGTCAGAACGGCGACACAATCTGTCCTTGTTGATAGATCCACGTGCCCCACAGCGCGATGGTTGCGGCCAGCAATCCCAACACCACGTAATTGAACTTGCGTTTTTCGGTTAGCATCAAATTCACGATCCACCTCCACGTCTTAGGCCGGGCAGGCCGATTTCCTTACGGTAGTCCTTTTCGCAACCGCAAGCAAGGATCGGCCCGCGCGCGGCCCGATCGGCTCACTCGCTTTCGAAGACCAGCTTACCTCCGACCAGGGTGTGCGTCACGCGACCGCGGAACTTCCAACCGAGGAAGGGTGTGTTGCGGCCACGCGAGACCATCGCCTCCGAGATCAACGTCCATTGCGACTCAGAGTCGAAGACGCAGACATCGGCAGTGTCGCCGACGGCGAGCTTGCCCGACTCCACGCCGAGGACCTCGGCCGGTTTGCACGTGAGTAGGGCGATCGCCTCGGGCAACGTCAGCAGCTTTTCGTCCACGAGTTTGAGCGTCAGCGGCAGCAGCGTTTCCAGCGCCGAGATTCCCGGCTCGGACTGCGCGAACGGCGCGAGCTTGGCGTCGGGTTCGTGCGGTTGATGATCGGAACAGATCGCGCAGATCGTCCCGTTCTTCAGTGCGGCGCGTAGCGCCGCACGATCCTGCGCCGCGCGCAGCGGTGGGCGCACGTGGCACTGCGTATTGAAACCGCCGATATCGTGTTCGGTCAGGTGCAGGTGGTGCGCCGTGACGTCGGCGCTCACGGGCAAACCGCGTTTGCGCGCCTCTTCAATCATCGCCACCGCGCGCGCGCTCGATAGATTACAGAAGTGCGCACGCACACCGGTCTGTTCGATGAGCGCGAGATCGCGCGCCACCGCCACCGTTTCCGCGGCCTCGGGAATGCCGGGCAGCCCGAGGCGCGTGCTTACTTCGCCTTCATGCATGCAGCCGTCTCCGCGCAGCCACGGATCTTCCGAGTGCAGGAACACGGTTAGATCGAAGGTCGCGCAGTACTCCAGCGCTCGGCGCAGCACGAGCGTGTCGATAACGGGGTGGAGCGCGTTAGTGAAGCCGACGCAGCCGGCGTCGTCGAGCGCCTCCATGTCGGTAAGCAATTTGCCTTCGAGTCCTTGTGTAAGCGCGCCGAGCGGGTGGATGAAAGCGAACCCGAAGCGCCAGGCGCGCGACTGGATCATCTGCGCCATCGCCGGCGTATCAATGACGGGATGCGTGTCGGGTGGGCAACATAGCGTGGTGATGCCGGCGGCGACCGCGGCGCGCGTCTCCGACTCGATTGTGGCCTTGTATTCCAGGCCCGGCTCGCGCAAGCGCACACGCAGGTCCACCAGACCGGGACAGACAATCTTCCCGCGCGCGTCCAGCGTACGCGCGGCCTTGAAGCCCGCCGGCGCGCTGCCCACACCGGCGATGAAGCCTTGTTCGTTTACATAAAGGTCCTCTTGTGCGTCAACGCCGTTCGCCGGGTCAATCAGCCGACCGCCTTTAATGATGAGGCTCACGTGCGCCTCCCCGCCGGTTCCTCGCGTCCACCCAGGATCAACGCCATCACCGCCATGCGCACCGCGATGCCGTACGTCACCTGCGGCAGAATCACCGAACGCGGTCCGTCGGCGACGGCCGAGTCAATTTCCAGCCCGCGGTTCATCGGCCCCGGGTGCATCACGATGGCATCGGGCTTGGCGTGCGCGAGCTTGTCGGGCGTGAGACCGTAGACGCGGAAGTATTCCTGCTCGCTCGGGATATACGCGCCGCTCATGCGCTCGCGCTGAATGCGCAGCATCATGATGACATCCACGTCCTTAAGACCTTCTTTAATGTCGGTATAGGGCGCAACACCGAGTTTTTCCACCGCCGTGGGCAGCAACGTCTTCGGTGCAATCACGCGCAGTTCCTTGACGCCGAGTGTGGTGAGGGCGTGAATGTCGGAGCGCGCCACGCGCGAGTGCAGGATGTCGCCCACGAGCGCGACCGTGAGATTCTCGAATGCGCCCTTGTGGCGGCGAATGGTGAAGACGTCGAGCAATCCTTGCGTCGGATGCGCGTGACGGCCGTCGCCGGCGTTGATGATGTGCACGTGTGGCGGCACATGCTGCGCGATCAAATGCGCCGCACCCGACTCGGCGTGGCGCACGACGAATAGATCGGTGCGCATGGCTTCGAGATTGCGCACGGTGTCGAGCAGGGTTTCGCCCTTGATGGTCGAGGAAGCCTCCACCGCAAGATTGATGACGTCCGCCGACAGGCGCTTGGCCGCGATCTCGAAAGTGGTGCGCGTGCGCGTCGAGGGTTCGAAAAACAGGTTGACGACCGTTTTACCGCGCAGCAACGGGACTTTCTTGATCTCGCGCTCGCCGACCGCGATGAACGACTCGGCGGTGTCGAGAATGTCGAGGAGCGTTTGACGGGAAAGGCCTTCCAACGTCAGCAGGTGCGTGAGCCCGCCGCTGGCGTCGAACTGGAGCGCTTGCGTCAAGCGTCGACCTCCTGGATCTTGAGCGCGAGCCGTTCCGGCCCGAGCAGTTTCACGTGTTGGTTCTTGGTGAGTTTCAAATGTGAGCCCACGACCTGTGCTTCGATCGGCAACTCGCGACCGTCACGCTCGATCAACACCGCCAGGGTGATGGACGCCGGACGACCGTAATCGAAGATCTCGTTCAGCGCGGCGCGGATGGTGCGTCCCGTATGCAGCACGTCGTCCACCAGAATTACGTGCCGGTCGTCCACGCCGACCGGAAGACTCGATGTCTTGACCTCCGGATTCACGCCGACGCGCGTGAAGTCGTCGCGATAGAACGAGATGTCTAGACTGCCGAGGGGTTCAGTGTGTCCGAGAAGTTCATGCAGTCGCCGTGCCACCCACACGCCGCCCGTGTGGATGCCGATCATGAGGGGTGTGCGCACACTGAACGGACGAAGCGCCTCGGCCATGCGGCCGAGCGCGGCTTCGAGGTCAACGTCCGTGCGCATTATCTTGGTGATCGTCGAGGAAGGCCTGGAGAATGGTTTGGGCCGCCACCTTGTCGAGGCGGCGCTTGTGCCGTGTACCGGCAACCCCAGCAGCGTAGAGCACGTCCTTCGCGGCGCGGGTGGTGAGGCGCTCGTCCACCATATGTACCGGTAGATTGTAGCGTTCCCGCAGGCATTCACCAAACGCGCGTGCGGCGCGGGTGACGGACTGCTCCGACCCGTCCATATTAAGCGGCAATCCCACGACCAGCGCCTGCGGCCGCCATTGCGCGACGAGCCGCGCAATATGCTCCCAATCGGGAGCTTTGTTGGCGTTCACGCGCACCGTATCCAGCGGCTGCGCCAGGCCCGAGTGGGTCGAGCCGACCGCAACGCCGATGAATTTCCCCCCATAGTCGAAGCCGAGAAAAACGCGTGCGCTCACGCGTGGCCGGCCTCGCCGGAGAGCAGCGCCAAGTCCACGCCGGCGAGGCGCGCCGCCGCCTTCCAGCGCTGCTCGGGCGGCAGAGTGAATAGGATCTCCGCCGCGGACGGGGCGTTGAGCCAGGAGTTGTCGCTGAGCTCGCGTTCGAGCTGGCCGGCGCCCCAGCCGGCATAGCCGAGCGTGACCAGGTAGCGATCGGGTCCCTCGTTGCGCGCGACCGCTTCGAGGATGTCGCGCGAGGTCGAAACACCGAGCGTGTCCGTCACCGCAAGTGTCGCTTCCCAGCTGCCGAGCGGTTCATGCAACACGAAGCCGCGGCTGTTCTGTACCGGGCCGCCGAAATAAACCGGCGCGTCGGCGTGCACCGAGTGCTCGGCATCTATGTTGAGTTGTTGCAGGATCTCGCGCAGTTTGAGATGGGTCGGGCGGTTGATCACCAGTCCCATCGCGCCTTCGTTCGAGTGCTCGCAGATGAGCGTCACCGTGCGCGCAAAGTTCGGGTCCGCGAGCGTTGGCATCGCGATCAGAAGATTGTTGGCGAGCGAGGTGTCGGGTTTCACAACCCATAGTATCCGGCAGACGAAAACCGGAATACAAGCGCAAGCGGACTTTTGGCGCTATTACTCGCCGGCAGTGAGGAATTCGTTGAACTTCCAGGTGCGCATGATGGAGAGCTCATCTACCTCGGCACGGATTTCGGACGGGAACGAAGCGAATGGCGAGGCCAGCCGAACGATGCGCACCGCGGCGTCATCAAGCAGCTTATAACCGGAAGAGCGCATTACCAACACTTCTTTGATCGTGCCGTCGTTGCGCAACACCACCTCGAGCACCAGGCTGCCGGTCAGGTGTCGGCGCTTGGCCTCTTCCGGATAATTGAGGTTACCGATACGTTCGACCTTGGCGCGCCACGCCTCCATGTACGCGGCGTATTTGTATTCCTGCGTGCGCGCGTTGAGAAACATGCGCCGCGGGCGCTGTTGATACTCCTGCCATTCGCGGCTGATCTCGGCGTTCAGGCGCGCGCGCTCCGAGCGCAGCTCCTCGGGCGACATCAGCCCGAGCTGCAGCGGCACCTCGCGCGCGTCCTTTTTGTCCGGTTTGGCGTCGCGGCTCGGCATCTTGACATCGGATTTCTGGCTGAACAGATCGATCACCTCGTGCGTGGACCGTGTCGGGGTTTGCGGCGTGGACTGAAACAACGGCAGGCGTCGCTCGCCGATCTCGCGCACCGGCAGCGGATTGCGCGCGATATCGGCGCGGTTGGAATCGCCACCACCGTCCTGGCTCACCTGGGCCAGGAAGTCGGGCTTGTCCGGCGCGCGGTCGGTGGCGGTCTGTACCAGGGTAATTTCGAGCGTGGGCAGGGCATCGGTACGCCGTAGTTGCGGCAACACGAACGCCGTCAACAGGATCAACACCATGTGCGCCAACACGGAGCAGAACAGGCTCACGCCCAATCGGTCGTGATTGGCGAGCACGGGGACTTGTTGGAAGTAGGTGAGAACGTGCATCTCTAGGGGGAATTATATCTCGACATTTGGATGGCGGCGCGGCGCACCGGTTCACCGCTGCGCGATCGAGCGGCCTTCGGCCGGGAAGTTTGTTTCGCGCTAGCGCGCGATAGTCGAGTAGGAACTATTACTTGCGGTTCTCGCACCGCGGGCGAGGTACTTTTCTTTGTTCGCGCAAAGAAAATTACCCCAAAGAAACGCGCCCCCGGAGGCGCTGAATACTTCCCTGTGCTGCTCGCCAAACCCGGCGCTCGCCTCAACTCGCCGGCGGCTGAACAACGCCGCTCGGGCTCAAACACGAGGCGAGCGACATCCCCGAGTTTGACTGCGCTGCTCGGGCAGCGCCTACGGGGGATTAAAACCAACCCCGGATGGCGCGAAGTCCCCTCGCATCTCGCCTCGCGCTGTAGAGGTCGCCCGACAGCATATCCCTATGCTGCGTGCGACCGGCCTGATCCCTCAGGCCGCCCTTCGGGCTCTTTAGCGCTCGTGCTGCGAGGCTCGGCGCGCCATACGGGAGTTTGAGCAACTGCACAACTACGTCGGGTTTCGCTGCGCAAAACCCAACCTACGAGCTGGAATCTCGCACAAGCGTTCTTTCACCCATCGCGTATTCGCAAACGCGTACGAGGGATGCTTCGAATCCTTTTTGGCGCGGTACAAGCATGTGTTGTAGGAACGAAACGGTAGCTGAAGAAGTTGACGAATATGTTTCCATTCCAGCACGCGAATATGGTACCCGTTGCGCTTTAGATATCGCACTGCTTCATCCTGTATTCGCTCCGCTGGCCATCCCTTGAGTTCAGTGAATTCGTTCGTCGCAGGCAAGTAAAAGTCTGGGGTGTAGCCAAATCCATACTCCTGAATGCTCTGCGTCATTCGAGAGCGGAAACCAGCTCCACTGGTTAAAATTCGGGGGGATCTTTTACTTTTTAGAAGCGTTGGACCACGTGAGAACTTCCATCTATGGTACTCGAATGGTATTGCCTTCAGTTTTAGATACGCGACAAAAAGCGCTTCATAGCCCGAGTCACATGCGACTCGCTGACTATTTTTGTCCAAGAAATGCCATCCGAGGTGCACGTGTCCGGAACTTATGTCGAGTCCGCGTGTGTGCAAACGAATCCGAATGGGCTGGCGCGACGAAAAATCGAGTAGAACATCCGACTCGTCGTTAACGCGTTTTGCCCATGTCGCGAAGGGAACGCGCCGGTATTGGTCAAGCGACGGTCTGACAACGTGATACCGATGACGGCTACTCCGTGCTTTAACTTTGTCGAGATAGCGTTGTATGTGCGGATGTGTGGGCACGGATCCTCTGTAACGGTAGGTGTGGGTTGAGCGTCATGTCCGCTTGCTAGCGAATCTCAACGCTGTTTTTAACCCCCGTATGGCGCGCCCGCGCACCGCAAGGCTTTGGGCGAGCGCCGCGAAGGGGGAGCGGCCAGGGATGGCTGCTCCTGCCTCGCGCGATAAGGATATCGCGTCGAGGCAGCGCGGGTCCCAAAGCCGCGAAGCGAAGGGGCGCAGTTTTTAAATCCCCGTGGAGTAAGCCGCGCACCGTAGCGAAAGGCGGAGTTTTGCGCGAGCATTGACCGAGCCCGAGGCGCGTAGTGTGCGCCCGGCGAGTTGCGCAGCGCCCGCCTTTCGCGAGGAGCACAGGGAACCGCACGTCTTTTGTGCGGCGAAGCGATCCGGTGCCCTTCTTTTTTGGTGACATTTTTTCTTGGGCAAGCAAAAAAGTCGCCTGCGGCGTGGTTAGCCACCCACAAGCGAAGTTCTTGCTCGACGCTCGCGCGGAGCGCGGCCCGTTACAATAACTCGAGACATCCCATTTCAGCTTCCGAACCAAACGAGACAATCTCCGAGTGATTGCGCTTCAAGAGTTTCAATATATTGTCTGTAGAGGTGTTGCCGCATTTCAACCAAATGACTTTCGGCGGGTAACCGAAAACTACGCTACGCTCGTTGAAATCGGAATCCTGCGTCACGATCGCGAAGCCGTTTTTCTTCGCATAACGCCAGATGACATCGTCGTCCGCTTGGTCCATCCCAAGCAACCGCACGTGAGGGAGCCGGGATAGAGTGTTTCGAGCGCCGCGACCAGGCGATAGGAGAGATTCTGGTCGAAGAAGAGCTTCAAGCCTGCTTGAGCCGGTGTTCGCGGTCAGCGGCAAATTGCAAGCAAGCTTGGATGTCCTCCGGCGTCAGTTCCGGAAAGTCCCGAAGAATATCTTCCTTGTTCATGCCAGAGGCGAGCCACCCGAGGACATCGTAAACAGAGATGCGCATGCCGCGAATACAGGGTTTGCCGCCCCGCTTACCGGGCTCGATGGTGATGATCTGGCGATAGTCCATGTACAGAAGTTATGCCGGTACACTCGGGAAATCAAGGACCGCTACAACTCATACTCGTAATCAACGATTAGCGGCGCGTGGTCGGAGAAGCGATTGTCTTTATAGATGCGCTCCTTGAGCGCCTTGTTTGCGATGCCCGGCGTGGCAATTTGGTAGTCAATGCGCCAACCGACGTTCTTGGCCCAGGCTTGTCCTCGGTTCGACCACCAGGTGTACTGATCGGGCTTGTGGTTGAGCGTACGAAATACATCCACCCAACCGAGCTCGTCGAAGATTTTCGACAACCAGGCGCGCTCTTCGGGCAGGAAGCCCGAGTTCTTCCGGTTCGAGCGCCAGTTCTTGAGATCTATTTCCTTGTGCGCGATGTTCCAGTCGCCGCACAGGATGTACTCGCGTCCGTCGTTGCGCAACTTCTTCAACACCGGCAGAAAATGATCCATGAATCGGAATTTGGATTCCTGGCGATGCGGGCCGGCGGAGCCGGAAGGCTGATACAGCGAAACCACGCTGAGCTTTCCGAAATCGGCCTGCAGGTAGCGTCCTTCGTCGTCGTGCTCCTTCGAGCCGAAGCCAATGTGCGCTTTATCCGGCTCGCGGCGCGTGTACAGCGCCACACCGGCGTAGCCTTTCTTCTGTGCGCAATTGAAATAGGCGCGGTACCCCTTGGGGTACATGATGTCGGTGAGATCGGTCTCGTGCGCCTTGACCTCTTGCAGACACACGATATCGGCGTTCTGGCGCTTGAGCCAATCGAACAAGCCTTTTTTTGTCGCGGATCGGATCCCGTTGACGTTGAGCGTAATGACGCGCATGGCGAACCGGCAAAGGTTGGGCGATGTCATCATACTCGAGTTTGCGCGCGGCGAGGCGGGCACTACAATGCGCGTCATGAAAGACTACCAACGCAAGTTTCTCGAGTTCGCCATCGAATGCCAGGCGCTGCGCTTCGGCGAATTCACTCTCAAGTCCGGCCGTGTGAGCCCGTACTTTTTCAATAGCGGTCTGTTCAACACCGGCGCCAGGCTCGCGCGGCTCGGTGAGTTCTATGCGCAAGCGATTGGCGATTCCGGCATCGAGTTCGACATGCTCTACGGCCCGGCGTACAAGGGCGTGCCGCTTGCGTGTGCGTGCGCCATCGCGTTCGCCGAGCGTCACGGACGTGACGTGCCGTATGCCTTCGACCGCAAGGAAGCCAAAAGGCACGGCGAAGGCGGCGTCATCATCGGCCATCCGCTTCAGGGGCGCGTGCTCATCATTGATGACGTCATCTCGGCCGGCACGTCGGTGCGCGAATCGGTGCAGATCATCAAAGCCGCCAACGCGGTACCGGCGGGTGTTTCGATCGCGCTCGACCGGCAGGAGCGCGGCGAAGGACAAACCTCCGCGGTGCAGGAGGTCGAGCGCGAGTTCGGGTTGCGCGTGGTGAGCATCGTTGGTCTCGACACGCTGCTCGAGTATCTCGATGACAAGGAAGGGGGGCGGCGTTACCTCGATGCCATTAATGCCTATCGGCGCACCTACGGCACGTAAGCGGATGTATCGATCGTTTGGCAGCCGGGTGCAGCGCGGTTTAACGAACGGTACGAGCGGTTCGGTCGAATCCATGCCAAAATGCCGCGACCAGCGAACACGCGGCGCGGATGCTGACATCGCAGGCACATCCCGTCCGCCGGGAATGGCGCACCGCCCGCACTGCCGCCGTTGACACCCGCGGGTGCGCCGACCTATCTTCTTTCGAGAAACTTTCATTTAGAGACACCGTTCATGTCCCTGCCTCCTGTTTACCTCACGGCGCTTGCGCTGATACTCACGGCCGCCAACGCAACAGCCGCTGACACCAAAGCCACGATCCGGAAATGCCAGGACGCCACCGGGAAGTGGCATTATGGCGACCGCGCCGCCGACGAATGCGGTAGGTCGAAGATCGAGGTCATCAGCGAACAGGGCGTCACAAAGAGGGAAATCGCCGCCCCCCCGACCGAGGCCGAGCTGGCCGAACGCGAGCGACGCAAGGACGAGACCGAGCGTGAACAACACAACGCCGCAGAACAGGCAAAACGCGACAAGATTCTGCTTCAGACCTATGCCGTCGAGGACGATATCGTCCTGGTACGTGACCGTAAGCTGTCGCAGATCGAGGCCACCATCAAGGCAAGCGAAGAAACGCTGAAATCGTTGCGCAATGCGCTGACACGCATGGAGACGCAGAAGCAAACCGAGGATGAGAAAAACGACAAGAAGAGCTCGGCGCAAACCGAAAAAGGCATTGCCCAGACTAAAGCCCAGATCGAGCGCCACGAGGCGGTCGTGACCCAGAAGCGCCAGGAACAAGAAAAATTGCGTAAACAATACGCCGAGGAACTCAAGCGTTACCGCGAATTGAAACTGCAACTACAAACCAAGTCGCCGACGAAGAAATCGCCGACGCCATAACGCACGCCACCACTCGGCACGATAAACCCGTCGGTGCTTGAGGCGCCGACGCCAAAACTCACTTCAGGAGCCAACGATCCATGTCAAAACTGGTCAACCCACACGGAAGTAACGAGCTGAAACCGCTGCTGCTTCAGGGCGCTACACTCACGGAAGAAAAAAAGCGCGCGCAGACACTACCCAAAGTGCGCCTCAGCTCGCGCGAAGCCGGCGATCTCGTCATGCTGGGCATCGGCGGTTTCACGCCGCTCGATGGCTTCATGACGCGCGCCAATTGGGCAAGCGTGTGCGACGGCATGAAGATGGCGAACGGCCTGTTCTGGCCGATCCCGATCACGCTTTCGACCGACAAAGCCACGGCCGACGCAATCAAGACCGGCGCCGAGGTTGCGCTGGCGGACGGCGAATCGAACGAGATTCTTGCGACCATGAAGGTCACGGAGAAGTACACCATAGACAAGGCACACGAGTGCATGACGGTGTACAAGACCGCCGACGCCGAACACCCAGGCGTGAAGATGGTGCTGGAACAAGGCGAGATCAATCTCGCCGGCCCGGTTAAGGTGCTGTCGCAGGGCGGCTTCCCGGAAAAGTACGGCGATCAATTCCTGACACCGGCGCAGACGCGCGCGCAGTTCAAGCAAAAAGGCTGGTCTACCGTCGCCGCGTTTCAGACGCGTAATCCGATGCATCGTTCGCACGAGTACTTGGCCAAGATCGCGGTCGAAACCTGCGATGGCGTGCTGATTCACTCCCTGCTCGGCAAACTCAAGCCCGGTGACATCCCGGCCGAGATACGCAATAAGGCCATTGCCGTGTTGATTCAGAAGTACTTCGTGAAGGACACCGTCGTGCAGGCGGGCTATCCGCTCGACATGCGTTACGCCGGCCCGCGCGAGGCATTGCTGCACGCGCTGTTCCGCCAGAACTACGGCTGCTCGCATCTTATCGTCGGACGCGATCACGCCGGCGTCGGTAGTTACTATGGGCCGTTCGACGCGCAGCACATCTTCGACGAGATCCCGCAGAACGCGCTCGAAACCAAGCCGCTCAAGATTGACTGGACGTTCTGGTGTTATCAGTGCGGCGGCATGGCCAGTGCGCGCACCTGCCCGCACGAGGAGAAAGACCGGCTGCTGCTCTCCGGCACCAAGCTGCGCAAAATGCTTTCTGAAAGCGGCGCGGTCCCGGCCGAGTTCTCACGCCCCGAGGTGCTGGCGATCCTGCGCGAGTATTACGCCGGACTCGATGAGAAAGTCGAAGTCAAACTGAGCGGCCACTCGGCTCGGTGAGTTAGACTGGAATTGAATTTAGAAACCTCTGAACAATTCCCCAAAATACTATTTCTCACCGCAAAGGCGGTCGCTCCTGCGCATCCTGCGCTCGCGACATTCGTACGTCCTTGTACAGCACAAAGAGCGCAAAGGGTTTTCCTGAAACTTCTCAAGTTTTTCTTTGCATCCTTCGCGTCTTTGCGGTGAATAATCATTAAATCAGAGCTTTCTTAAAGGCGCTTTCATCGAAAGCCGCCCACCGGGCGGCTTTTGTTTTGCTTTGCGCGCCTGCGCACCGCGGTGCTAGAGTGCGGCTGCCTCGTCACCGCTTCGATTGTCGGCATGATCAAAGTAACCAAGCGTTCGGTTCTGCTGTTTGTGCTCTTTGTGGCGATACTCGCCGCGGTGGTATACCTGTTGTATGCCGTCGGCCTGATGGACCTCTTTACCAATCGCGTTCGGCTGCTCAACTTTATCAAGGAATATCGCCAATTCGCGGTCCCGATCTTCATCGGCTTGCAGGTGTTGCAGGTACTGGCCGCGCCGCTGCCCGGGGAAATCACCGGATTCATCGGCGGCGTGCTGTTCGGGCCGTACTGGGGGGTCGTCTATTCAACCATCGGGCTCACCCTCGGATCGTGGGTGGCATTCATGTTGGCGCGGCTGCTGGGCCGGCCGCTGGTCGAACGCTTGGTGGATCCGGAAACCCTGCGGCGCTACGACTTCGTGATGAAGCGCAAGGGAAAGTTCGTGGCATTTCTGTTGTTCCTTATTCCGGGCTTTCCTAAGGATTACCTATGTTACGCGCTCGGCCTGGGGCATATGCGTCAGCGCGATTTTCTAGTCATCTGCGTCGTCGGCCGCCTGCTCGGCACGGTGTTGCTCACGGTCGGGGGCAGCCTGTTTCACGATGAACGCTATCGTGAGATGTTCGTGCTCCTCGGCATCAGCCTCTTCATCGTCCTGATCATCATGATCTATCGCAACGAGATCGAACGCGGCTTGCGCCGACTACGGGTCGGACAGTGGAAACGTTCCAGGGCGGCGCGCGAAGAGAAACGAGAGGGGCATTGATCGGCGGCGGCCAACTGAACGATCCGGGTTGACGATACGTCGCATTGCCTTGTTTGCTTCGGTCATGAAATCGTCCGCGCTATCAAGAATGCCGCGGTCGCGGCAAGACTGCCGATGAGGACTGTTTGAATCGCACTTCGCAGCGGTGACGCGCCCGTAAAATGACCCTTGATGTAACTGAAAATAGCCAGTGCCGCCAGGGTAATGATGACCGACACGGTCAATGCCGTGCCGATTGTCGAGACAAGCATATAAGGGCCCAGCGGTATGAAGCCGCCGGCAATATAAGCCCCGCCGATGGTGGCGGCGCTGATCAACGCCCATTTGGGATCGGGTTGCTCCAGCCCCAGCTCAAAGCGCATCATAAAATCAACCCAGGCCCCCGGTTGTTTTCGCAGCGCCTCCACCACGGGTTTACTTTCTTCTTCGGTCAACCCATACGATCGAAACACGTCGGCAACTTCGCGCGCTTCTATATCCGGCTTCTCCACGCCTTCCGATTGCTCTCTTGCCCGCTCGCTGGCGTAATGTTCCGCATCGCTCTTGGCCGCCAGATAACCGCCCAGTCCCATGGCGATCGAACCTGCGGCCACTTCCGCCAAGCCCGCGGTCACCACGATGCCGGTGCTGCTGATCGCGCCCGATAGACCCGCCGCCGGGGCAAACGGAACGGTCAAACCGTCCGACAT
>JBGPGJ010000016.1:0-12944 GCA_041483795.1 Sulfurifustaceae bacterium | reverse complement strand
TAGATCGTGTCGAACGCAAGCGAGGATTTTCCCGAGCCGGAGACGCCGGTGACAACAATCAGCTCGTTCAGCGGCAGCGTAAGGTCCAAGCCTTTCAGATTGTTCTGCCGGGCGCCCTTTATAAGAATGTGATCGTGCGACATCGGGGATTGCAGTAACGAGGGGTAGAAGTATAACGGTCCGCGACCGGATCAGGCAGTCGGTTTCCACAGCGACCGATATTCCTCTTACATCGGCTGGATTACATCGAAGGATTCGGCATGACCCCCTACAAACCGCTGCGGAGCCGACGCGAAGAAATCCTGGGTGTAACGGCTGCGAATGGCGCACGCAACCCGCGCGTCTTTGGTTGCGCGTGGTGAGGCCGAGAACGTAGCAACGGGATGCAGCAACCGATACGGGACTCAGACCGCGGATTCGTGAGCGCGAATTGCAGGAGGCACGACCTCTGTGAGAGACCCGCGCGAGCGTTTGTGGGACGTTCCGGAGGCCACCGGGCACATCGAGCGTTACCGCCGCCGCGGGCGCAAGGCATTCGAAATCGATGAAGTCATCGAGCCACGCCGGCCGGAGTCCTTCTATCTGGCACGGGGCCCGTGGAACCCCCGTGGAACCATAAGGTGGTTCGTTATTCTGGGCCGTTGCAATTCCCTGAAATTGTGTATACTTCGTTTCCGCAGTACCTTGTTCTGCGATCACTTCGGAAGGTTCCCTGGTTTCTTGACGCTTGTTCTAAACCATCGCCCCCGTCAGTATCCGCACCAAGTAAACTGCGTCTATTAACTTAACAAAGGTGATTTTCAATGAGTAAAGGTACCGTAAAGTGGTTTAACGACAGCAAGGGGTACGGTTTCATTACCCCGGACGACGGCAGCAAGGACGTGTTTGTGCATCACTCCGCGATTCAGGCCAGCGGCTTCAAGTCATTGACCGAAGGACAGAAGGTGACATACGAGCTTGAACAAGGCCCGAAGGGCCCGTCGGCGACCAACGTCGTTCCCGCCTAAGGCGCGACACGACTTCGCAGTTATAAAAACCCCGCCACCGGCGGGGTTTTTTTTGAGCGACAGAAAGTTACGCAAGCCGGGATAGCCGACTTGGATTTTAAGGGTGAGCTTCATGCGCGAGGAACGATGAACCCTTGACGTTACTTGATCACACTTGGCGCTGGGGCTGCGTTCCATCGATTGCCTGCGTTCTACAATTAACGCCAATTTCATTCGGTACCGCGCTATGGTGATCCGACGGATTTTGAGACAATGACCAACGTATCTTGGATATCAATGAGCTATAAAATCAGGACGGGATTTTTTTGATAAAAAGCGCACGCACGCTGTTGCTGGCCTGTTGCGTAGTGGCAGCGGCGCACGCTTCCACGGAGCCGCTCGGCTACGAGAATCAGGAGCTTTCGCTTGATGGCAGGCGCGTGCAGGTGCGTGTGCCAAAGGGCTATAAACTCGAGCTACTGACGAACGCGCTCGATGGACCGAGGCTGCTGACTTTTACCGCCAACGGCGATCTCTTCATCGGCTCCAAGTCCGGTAACGTCTACCGCCTGCCGCCGCCGTATACCGCGCCGCAGGTGTTGGTGACGCTCGGCGGCTATCCGCACTCGGTGGCGCTGCGGAAGAATGAAATCCTCATCGCGCGCACGAACGGTCTGTACCGCGCGCCGTACAAGTCTGGGCAGACGAGGCTCGCGCCCGATTCCGTGCAGCTGCTGGCCGCGTTGCCAGGTGGCGGTGGGCACAATAGTCGCAGTGTCGGCGTTGGCCCCGACGGGCGCGTGTACTTGGGCCTTGGAATTAACGGTAACTGCGTAGATCAGTATCTCGATGACAGTTATCCGTTCGAAGACCGCCGCGGCGGCATCTATGTACTGCGCGAGGAGGGTGGACAGGCACTCTGGGAGACTTATGCTTCGGGGCTGCGCAACCCGGTTGGCTTCGCCTGGCATCCGCTGACCGGCGTCTTGTACGCGAGCAACAACGGACCCGATCACCTGGGCTACGACCAGCCGCCCGAGTACTTCAGCCGCATCGCGCCGGGCTCGTTCCACGGCATGCCCTGGTTCCAGTACGATGGGCAGCGCATCGGGCGCGACGACTGCATCGCGCGCAAACCTCCGCGGCCGCTCGAGGACGTGACGCCGCCGGTCGCGACTTTCCCCGCGCGCTACGCGCCGATGGGCGTCGCCTTTGTGCCAAAGGGTGCGCTCGACAAGTCGTTCGAATTCGACGCGATCGTCGCGCTACATGGATCGTGGGCCACCAAGCCGGGCGGCGGCATTTTTGGCAGCGATGCGACGCGCCGGCCGCCGAAGATCGTCGTGGTGCGCTTCGCTGCGGGCGAGGCTAAGCGCGTGGACGATTTAGTCACGGGTTTTCAGTTAGAGAACGGCGAGCGTTGGGCGCGGCCTGTTGGCGTCGGTATCGGTCCCGATGGGGCGCTCTACTTCACCAGTGATAGCGACATCAATGGGCTCTTCCGCCTGCGGAAAAAGTAAACCGAGTTCCAGCGTCCAATCACGCCGCCGTTCGCGTGAGTTCGCCGGTTTCCCGGCTACGCCGCGGTGCGGGTGAGTTCTCCACTCTGGTAGCCGCGTACCGCCTGTTCAACCTGCGTTGCATTTGAACTCCTCGAGTCGACACAGTACAAGTAAGCCGGTCGGGGCTGGTTGTCTCGTTCATCAACAAAAATCGATCATGTTGGTGCTATCGTTGCGACGAGCGGAGTAACGGCGACCGACAATTGTTTCCTGCCGCACTTTCACGGGTTTTTAACCTGATGGTTTACTAGCGTTTTCGGGGATAACAGCGCAATTGAGTAATTGGCAAAAATTTTGCCTATCCATGCCGTCATTGTCCGTTGCACCTTGCTTGCTTACATCGCTGCGCTCGAGGTAGCTGTGAGTATTGACTAGTCCACGGACTGGGTGATAGCTTAGAGTAGCGTCAGACCAAAACCGAGTCGCCATGGAATAACATTGGCGATAAGGGGGGACCGATGGATCAGAGTAGGTCAGGGATGCGAAAGGGTGCGAGTTCTGTTGATGTTGATCCCCGTACGCCTACTACCTTCTCAGCACGCCGTCACCGGCGAACCGCCCGTTCACTAACACACGCCAAGTTCCAAGGAAGTGGTCGAAAACCGTTCTTGCGGGCTGTCGCGTGGATTATGACGCTCGTTCTGGTATGGACCAGCGTTCCGCCGTGGAACTACGCGGCGGCCGCAGAAACCGCCCCATCATCAACCGCCCCAGCAGCTCGGAAACAGTCGAGCGCGGCGGATTTCGCCTCGGGACGCGCCGAAGAAGCCCTGTATCTTGTCAAGGCGACGCTACAAGAGCTGAGCCGCGACATTGCCACCGGCCGGGACATCGCACCGCGCCTTGATGTGCTGAAAAACCACCGCGAAAGCATAGCAGCCGCCGATCCGCAGGTCCGCGCGGAGTTTTCTCAGACCGAAAAGACGATCCGCGATGCCAAGTTGCCTGATGTCGTACTCAAACGCCATGAGCAGACGCTGGCGGATTATGACAACGGGATGCGCCCGGTAGTCGCGGAACTTGACGAAGTCGAAAGGCTATCGAAGGAACACAACCAAGCCGTTGCCAAACAGGATCAGGCTGGCGCGAAAACAAAATACGAAAACCTGAAGAGCCAGGTAGGCAAGACGAAAGCCCTGGTAGAGGGCAAGGTTAAGGACAAGCCGCATGTTCGCCATGATCCGAACCGAATGCCGTTTCGCCCTGCGGAGGCAAAAGACCGCAAGCCGCGTTTGAAAAAAGACGAGTTTCGCGAGTTTCAGGCGACTCAACGCGTGGCCGCTATCGGTCCGTTGTCCGGATTGCTGCTGGCGCAGGTCACCGACCCCCCGACGCCCGAGGATTCGGCCGAGACGATCGACGTCCAGTTTACCCCGGGAATTCGCCAGCTCGCCGATCAGCTCGGGCGCGATCCGGTAAAGATTTACTACTTCGTCCGGAACAAGATTCGCTTCGTTCCAACGTACGGCAGCATCCAGGGTGCGGAGGCGTGTCGTTTGTCCATGGAGTGCAATGCGTTTGACGAGGCCTCATTGCTGATTGCGCTGCTTCGGGTGTCCGGTGTGCCGGCTCGATATGTGCCCGGAACCATCGAGTTAACCCCGGATTTTTTCCGAAGTGCAATGGGAGATTTTCAGGACCTCAGTGCCGCCGGGCGCCTTGCCGCGAGCGGCGGGATTCCAACCGTGGTGGTGCGCGATGCAGCCGGCGGCGCCGTCGGCGTACGGATGGAACACGTGTGGGTTGAGGCATTTCTGAATTATGTTCCCAGCCGTGGCGCACTTGGAGGAACCGCAGATACGTGGGTTCCCTTGGACGCGGCGCTCAAGCGCATGCGCTTCCGGGCTCCGATTGATGTGGCCACGGCTGCCGGTGTCGACCCGATGTTGTTGATGGACGAACTTGCGGCAACAGCGACGGTGGGGGCGGATGGTTCTGCGACCGGCGTGTCATCCGAAATCGCAACCAATCGAATTCAGCAGTTTCAGCAGGCGACGTTGGACAACATCAATCAAAACCACTCCACCGCGACGGTTGGCGATATCTTGGGGGCGCTGGAGATTCAACCGATGGTCGCGTCCAGTGTTTTACCGAACAGTCTTCCCGGGCGCGTGCTGACGGTCGGGAATCGCGTATCGGTGCTACCGGCTGAGAGCCATCACAAGGTAACGATTCGCCTGTTGGATCGTTTCGGTCTTCAAGAGCAGTTAAGCGTGCAGAGCACGACGGCGGAGCTTGCTGGAAAGCGAATTACGCTGTCTTACGTTGCCGCCACCTCTGATGACGTCGCAACCATCAAGGCGTTTGGCGGACTGCTAAAGGTTCCGCCGTATCTGGTGCGGTTCACCCCGGCGATATCGTTGGATGGTAACGTCGTACAAACCGCCCCCGCCGTTTCTATGGGCACGGGACAAATTCTTCAGGTGACATTTGAAGAGCCCGATGGCGCTCGCGATGCGGTCGAGCACCACGTTAGCGCAGGCACCTACGCCGTTGTTGGACTGGATTTGCAATCGGTTAGCGAGGCGGCCATCAATCAATCTAAAGCGGGTTTGGAATCCGTGCGTGCGCAACTGAGCAATCCCGATGCCACGATTCGCTTCGACGACCTGATGGGGGGGATGCTGCAGGTCCATGCGCAAGGCTACTTCCTTCGAACGGAGGGCTACAATCGCATGCTCGGCAATCGAATGAACGTCGTGAGCATTAAACGACCGGCCGAGATGCTCGCGACTTTTGCACCGGTCTTCGCTACGCTGTTCGATACGCCGGTGAGAGTGGTCAATACGGGAATGAACGTGGATGTGCGGCGCTACGTGGTGAGCGCGTCGAGCCGTAGTGGATTACGTGATGTAGAAGTGGGCTACCTGCTTAGTTCCGGTTCCAACTCCTCGCTCGCGGAAAACAATATCTTCGAGGAGTTACATGGCACACGCTCCGTTTCCGCGGTGCGGTTGATCGCCGAAGCGAACAACCGCGGAATCCCGATCTACCGGATAGACAGCTCGAACCAGAGCCAGTTGATCCCCAAGCTTAATGTCTCCGCGCAGGTCCTCGCCGACGTGCAGAACGCCGTGGCCGCTGGCAAGCGGGTGCTGATTCCCCGAGACCAGATGACGTTCCTGAGTTGGCAGGGCGTGGGATACATCGTAACCGATCTAAACACTGGGGCCGGCGCCTACCTCATCAGCGGCGGATTAGCCGGAGGCGGCACAGCGGAGCAGAGTGATTTTCTCGAGACGCTGGCACATCTCTTCGAGTTTGGTGGTTACTTGTTTGACCTGGGGGTTATTGGATTGGCGGCTATTGGATTGGCATCTGCGTTGCTGGTTTTGCTGGGCCATATTCTAACCGCGCTCTTTGTATTAGCTACGGTATGGTACGTCTGGAATAAAACGGGCGATGTATGGGCAACGCTTGCGGCCGGGCTCGTTGCAACGATTGCCGCGCTGTATGTGAGTGTTGTGGCCAATGCGATTGCCTGGACGCTCCTACTCCCCTTAGCATCCGCAGTGCTTCCCTCCATATTGTTCTATCTCGTGGTCGCGGTCATTGCCACGCTCGTGGTCGCGCTGATCGTGCACTTGCTTACTACCGCTGCGGCCAGAATTCGTCAGCGTTATTACGCACGGCAGCGCAATTCGGACGTCGAGACCGTTCTACTGGGTCCGCCGATGCTTGAGTGCTTCGCATGAGTACTTCGATTTCACGCCCGAGCTTGGCGCGGCGTGTGTTAGCGCCATGGAGTCATATGTTGTTGTGGTTTGCGTACTTCTTTTTGGGATTGATGTCGGTCTTATTTGCGATCGTACTGATTGATGACACCCTCTACGGAACGCGTCCGGTGCTACACGATATCCAGTACTTTCTTTGGTTCTTTATCCCCAGTTTCGTGGCATACCTCTATTGGCGTCGCTGCTGGTTCACTGTTAGCCACCTTAGACGGCTGCTGAGCAGTCTTGGTTGTCAATTCTTCACAAGTCGACGTGGCGGGCGCCGTATCGCGGTGCGCGCGCAGGTCGGTGAGCTGTGGGTGTTGGGATCGTTGGCTTATCCGATCGGAGACTTTTGGGCCGGGATCGACCTTGACGACCGCACGGATCCACCCGTTTGGCGTACGCGTGAGCATCCCGAATACATGTTCAGCGGGAGCCGGATCAACATATTTCGTCTCGGGGATTTTAGTGGCATTCCGCCACTATGTTGGAAATCGCAACGTACCGCTGCACCCAGCCTATCCGGCCACGTGAAGCTCGGGCTCGGAATCGTCGATTCAACGCGCCCCGTACTTGAATTGCCGGCACCGACAACGGGCCACGCACAACTTGACCGTCTACTGGAAGACGCGGTCAAGGAACTCCCCGCAACTGCGGGCATTGATCGTGTCGAGATTGCCGCGCAGTGGCTCCGCGTCGAGGTGCGTGGCGGACCATGGTTAGGAGCGGTTTTCGGAGACCGCATCAGGGACGCGGTCGCGTTTGCCCACACGCTGGCGGCAAGACTTCGGCCATTGTTTACGCCGCTTGACCCTGACGGGTGGATCGTTGAACAAGAGCGCGTTCCGTTGCGGGCAATGTTGGCAAAAGTAGCTCCTCGTTATCGCGTGCGGCCGAGAGAGGCGGCAAGTTCCAAGTTGCGCAAATGGTGTTTGGCGGCTTGTGCTTTTCTCGCGATCGTTCCTGCGGTCTATGCGGCCCGGGTCGACGACGGTATAAATTTCCTGCTCGGCGCGCAGCGCCCCGATGGTTCGTGGAACAGCACCCTGGTCCGACAAAGCCAGGCAACCACTGAATCCATGCGCGCGCTGCGCAGTTTCAGCGCCGGGGCCCCTGCGCGCAACGCGGCTTCGATTTTGCTGCTCAGCACCGAAGGCGAAGACAATGACGACCGTGGACGTCGCATTGACGCGCTCGTCGGCGAAGGACGAGACTTCAGCGCTTTTGTGAACCAGCTTCTGGGCGACGTGGACTCGACCGGCGGTTGGGGATTGTCGGGCGAGGTGCGTGCCGATGTGCTGGATTCCGCGATCGCGTTGCGCGCGCTGAGTACCGTAGGGTTGTCGTCTACCGTCATTCGCGATGGCCTCACGTTCGTTGTTGGTGCACAGAACACGGACGGGGGCTGGAGTTGCGTGCGCGGCGGGACGAGCGATGTATGGTGCAGCGCCGAAGCCTTGTCGGCGCTGGCAGCTTATCGCACCCAGTTCATCCTTGATACGTCGATTTCGCGTGGACGGAGTTTTTTGCTGAGCAAGATAAACGCCGACGGCAGCATCGGTGGCGACGATGTTGAACCCGTCTACAGTACAGCTCTGGCCGTGCGTTCACTCGTTGCGATTGGCGATAATCTCGGCGCTGATCGGACGCGGGTTAACTCCTTTCTCGATGGTCAGCAAGCAACGAATGGCAGCTGGAGCAACGATGCCCTGCTTACCGCGCTCGCGCTGCAAGCCTCCGACGGGCTCGCCCGTGTCCCGATTTGCGGAGACGGGGCGATCAACAGTAGTTTTGAGTTTTGTGACGGAAGTGACCTCGGGGGGCAGACCTGCCCGTCACTTGGATTCGGACCAGGTACGCTCCGCTGCAGCCCCGGCTGTACCTTCGATACGAGCGCTTGTAGCCCGGCACCGTTTTGCGGCGACGGTGCGCGTAACCAGAGCGGCGAATTTTGTGACGGCGCCGATCTCGCCGGGCAGACCTGTGCTGCATTGGGATTCAGCGGCGGTACGCTTGGGTGTAGTTCCAGTTGCACGTTCAACGCCAGCGCGTGCACGGGTACGGCGGCGTTCTGCGGCGATGGCACGGTCAACCGGGCGGTCGAACAATGCGATCGCGCGGACTTCGCGGGACAGACATGCGCCTCATTGGGTCTTGGTGCGGGCACGCTGCGGTGCACAAACGGTTGCACGCTTGACACGTCAGGTTGTTCGAATACGGTTGGCGTCACGCCCACCGCCATTACCTTCGGCGCTGGATCTGCGATCTGTTCCGGCGGCAGCGAAACTGTGCCCATTCGTCTCACGCTGCCGGCGGCGAGCGTCGTCGATAAGGTCGACGTGTACTTCTTGTTTGACGACACCGGCAGTTTTGCGGGTTTTGTCCCGACGGTGCAGACAATATTTAGCCAGCTGGTCACCGATCTCACGACGGCGCTGCCCGGCGTGAACTTCGGATTCGGCGTGGGCCGGTTCGAGGATTTTGGTGGTTCGGGTACCGGCTTTAGCGCCGAGTTCACTTCCGGGCGGCCGTACGTACTCAATCAGCCGATCATTACCACTAACACGCCGAACTTCCAGACGCTAATTAATTCAGCCTTAGCCCGAAGCGCACCGGGTTTCGGCGGTGACGGCCCCGAATCATCGTTCGAAGCGCTGTATCAGGTCGCGACCGGCGCGGGCTTTGATGGCAATGGGAATGGCTCGATGCTCGACAGTGGACCGGCGGGTGCCACCTCGACGCAAACCAACCCCGGTGGAAGCGGCGACGTCCCTCCCTTCAGTTCCAATGTCGCTGCTGCCTCCGGAAGTCTCGGTGGCGCCGGGTTCCGTAATGGCGCGCTGCGGCTGGTGATTCTTGCTACTGACATCTGTTCGGTGGCGCCCTACAACAGCGCCCTGGGCATACCGGCCACGATCTCCGCGACCAACGGGGTGACCTTGCCGACGTCCGCCTTGCATTGCGGATCGGCGGTCGGATCAGGGAACCGGCTGGGGTTTGTGAGCAATAGCAAGAGCACGTCTGGTAATACTGTCGCGAATGCCATCGCGCCGGCCGGTGCCGCGACAGTGCCTGATCTGGTGACGGCGCTTAACACGCTCGGCATTTCCGTAATCGGCTTAGCACCGGGCGGCACGCCGATAAACCACCCTGTGAGCCCGTCGTTCAGTCCCAGCACGTTCTTATCGGCGATCGCGTTGCTTACGGGTGCAACCGATGCAACCGGCAAACCCCTGGTGTTCAATATTTCCGGAGGCGCCGGTCCGCTGCGCACGGCGGTTGTGAATGCGGTGACGACAGTGGCCACCCGCCCGATCAACGTGCGCGCCCGCGCGGTTAACGTGCCTGCCGGCGTCAGCGTGTCGTTTTCGCCGGCCGTTGTCCCAAGCGTCGGTCCCGGCGGGCAGGCCAATTTCGACATGACCGTTACTGGTTTCCCGGGTGTCCAGGGCGTGTTCGACGTACAGCTCTTCGATGAGAGCACAAACTCGGTTTTGGCTACGGTGCCGGCGACGTTGGCCTGTGGGATCGCGATTTCGCCGCCGGTGGACAGGGATGGCGATGGGTATCCCGAGGGGCTCGATTGTAATGACAATGATCCCACGGTAAATCCTGGCGCGACCGAGATTATCGGCAACGGAAAGGACGACGACTGCAATCCGGCGACGCCTGATATTGTGCCTATCGATGAGCTGGTGTGCGCGGTGACAACCGATAAAACTTCATATGGGGCGCAGGAGCAGATTCGAGCGGAAGTTCTGTTGACGCATGCCGACACTAACGCGACCCTGGCTGGTCTCAGTCTCCAGGTGGACCTGACGAACGCGGGTAGTGGTGTGCTCGGGAGTATATCGGAGTTGCTGACGCCGTTGGTGCCAGGCGAGCATCGGCTGCGCAGCTTCTTGTTCCCGACCGGCACGTTATTGCCCGGCGAAATTAACGTGACCGCGAAAGTCCTCGGGGGCACCGCCATCGTCACGTCGTGCTCGACGGCGACACGCATCGCAAGTTCCGCGGAGCAGGGCTTGAGCCTCACGGGCCATATATCGGCCGATCCGCAGGTGGTGACGTCAAAGAACATTAATATTGCATTTCTCCGCTACCAAGTAACGAATTCCGGCAATACGGCGTTCGATCCTGCGGCGATTCAGATACTGATTGTGAATCCGAACACCGGGTCGATCGTTGCATCGCTGAGTGACGGTGCCGTGATCGAAGTTGGTGGCACCTTTGCTAATTCGCAGCCGACGCCGCACGGTCTTGCGGCCGGCGATTATCTGGTGATATTGCGCGCTGGTCGCGGGAACGAACTTGCTACGCTCGATCGCACGACGCTGACAGTAACCAATACCCCGCCGTCGTGTACGGCGGCGTCGCCCACGGTAGCGCAGCTGTGGCCGCCGAACCATAAGTACACTGATATCGGCGTTCGCGGCGTGAGTGATGCCGATGGCGATCTTGTGACTTTGCGTATCGTTGGCGTGAGTCAGGATGAACCGGTGAATGAAGTAGGTAGCGGCAATACCTGTCCGGATGCCGTTATCAAGCAAGACACGGTGAGCCTGCGGGCCGAGCGCGCGGGCGGAGGTGACGGGCGTGTCTACCGTGTCACCTTCGAAGCTGAGGATCCGTTGGGCGCCAGGTGTAGTGCGGTGGTCCGTGTGTGTGTCCCGCACGACCGCAAGGACCAAGGTTGTATAGAAGGGCCGGAGACGCACAACTCTATCGTGTGCCCGGCAGGCGTTACGCCAACACCTTGAACGGGTTCGGTTACGAGTGGGAGATCTAAGGAACGATACGAATGTTTGCGCGAACGATCGAACATATCAGGAATCGGGCTAAGCGACACGGAGTACTGCTTCTCAGCGTCCTCGCGCTCAGCGGCGCGGTCTTAGGTGCGGCCTCGTGGTGGCGGGTCCACCAATTGAAGGTCGAGTTAGCGGAGATTCGCGCGCTCTTGAACTCCTCAGGTGTTCGGTTGACGGCGGATGGTCAGCGGCTCCGCAACCAAACCCAGATAACGCGGGTCAGTTTACCGATTGCCAAACACCCCGGCGCGGGTAGCGATCAAGCGCCGTTGACAATAGTGGAGTTCAGCGATTACGAATGTCCATTCTGCAGGAAGTTTTACACGACAACGTTCAATGAGTTAAAGCGGCACTACATTGACGCAGGGACGGTACAGTACGTCGTCTACGATTATCCTGTGAAGTACCATAAGAACGCCGTGAAGGCCGCCCAAGCGAGCTATTGCGCCGCTGAGCAAGGAAAGTACTGGCAGATGCGAAATGCCCTGTTCGAAAATTCCAAGGCGCTAGATCCGGACCGCATGGTGATCTACGCGAAGCAGTTGGCCCTTGATATCACCAAGTTTCGCGAGTGTTTCGGGAGTGGCAAATATCTGGCCGGTATTCAAGAGGGTTTCGCGGCTGCGGAATCGGCCGGTATCACAGGGACACCGACGTTTATTATCGGGCACTTAAGTGGTAACGAGATCACTGGACGTAAAGTGATCGGCGCCTTGCCGTTTGCGACGTTCGATCAGCAGGTACGGGAGTCTCTGGCAGTCGCGGCTGCAAGATAGCGGATCGGAGGACCAAACGGACTGTCACTACATCCGCATCATGCGGTTGCCCAATCACGCCGCCGTTCGCGTGAGTTCGCCGGTCTGGTAGTCGTGGATCGCCTGCTCGATTTCTTCGCGCGTGTTCATGACAAAGGGGCCGTATTGCACGACGGGTTCCCGCAACGGCCGGCCGGCGAGAAGCAGGAAGCGCGCGCCAGCGGCGCCAGCCGTCACTTCGATTCGATCGCCTTCGGACAATAGTCCCGCGCTGTGCGTCTTGAGCGTGCGCGCCACGTCGGCAGGACCTACGTTCACGCTGCCCTCATACAGATAGAGGAAAACGTTGTAGTCGTTCTTGATCGGGTGCGAGAACTTGCCAGCGGCGGGAAGTTCGACATCCAGGTAAAGCGGGTCGGTGCTCAGGCCCTGAATGGGGCCGGGTGTTGACTTTCCGTCCAACAGCAGCGTGCCGGCGATGACTTTAACGCGACCGCCCCCCGGTAACGCGACAACTGGAATTTCGGTCGGCTGGACGTCGCGGTACGAAGCGGGTTTCATCTTCTCCCGCGCCGGTAGATTGATCCAGAGTTGAAAGCCGCGCATGCGCCCTTGCGTCTGCTGAGGCATTTCGGAGTGGATAATGCCGCGGCCCGCGGTCATCCATTGCACGGCGCCGGCCTTGAGATCGCCGCGATTGCCGAGGTGGTCTTCATGAAGCATGTGACCATCCAATATATAGGTGACGGTCTCGAAGCCGCGGTGCGGATGCGCCGGAAAGCCCGCAATGTAGTCTTCCGGATTGTCGGAGAAGAATTCATCCAACATCAGGAATGGGTCCAGTCGCAGATCCTGCCTGCTGCCGAGACTGCGGCGCAGTTTTACGCCCGCGCCGTCGGAGGTGGCGACGGATTCGATCACGTTTTGCAGTGTGCGTATGCTCATGGCGTTCTCTTGTCGCGACCAACGGCGCCGACGCGGTGTAGGATGCCTCGGCGTCGCTAATAGCTGATGTTTACATTCTTCACTTGGGTGTAACTGAGCAGTTCTTCCGTGGAATGCTCGCGACCGATCCCGCTCTCTTTGTACCCGCCGAAGGGCGCGCCCCGGAAACGTT
>JBGPGJ010000015.1:0-13402 GCA_041483795.1 Sulfurifustaceae bacterium | reverse complement strand
GTCGATCTTGAAGGGTTTGATGATGGCTTCGATTTTTTTCATCGTTTGTGCTCCCACATGAAAGTCCATTGATTAAAGATACCGGTACGCTGCGACTGCAAATAAGAGATTACTACCGGGGCGAGCGGTTGAAACCCGAGGTAATCGGATAGCGCCGATCGCGTCCGAAGGCGCGCGGCGTGATGCGCACGCCCGGCGGTGCCTGGCCGCGTTTGTATTCGTTGCGATCCACCATGGCCGCGACTGTGCGCACCGTGGCCTCGTCGAAACCGGCCTTGATGACGGTCTCGACCGACTCGTCGTTTTCGACGTAGCGTTCGAGGATCGGATCGAGAATCTCGTAGGCCGGCAGGCTATCGGTATCCTTCTGGTTCGCGCGCAGTTCGGCCGTCGGTGCGCGCTCGAACACACGCCGCGGGATCACGGTATATCGTTGGTTGGTCGCTCCCGGCATCCTGCCTCCCGCGACACTCGCACGTCCCTGTGCATCGCGGTACTCCGCGAGACGGTAGACCAGTACCTTGGGGACATCCTTGATCGCGGCGAAACCGCCCGCCATGTCGCCGTAGAGGGTGGCGTAGCCGACCGACATCTCGCTTTTGTTGCCGGTGGTAAGCACGAGCTTACCGGTCTTGTTCGAGATCGCCATCAACAACATGCCGCGGATGCGCGCCTGCAAGTTTTCCTCCGCGGCGTCCGGCGCCGATCCCTTGAACTCGCCCTCGAGTGCGCCCAGGAACGCCTCGAACATCGGCTCAATCGGAATCACGCTATGTTTTACCCCGAGCGCCTCGGCTTGAGTCTTTGCGTCCTCGAGGCTCATGGAAGCCGTATAGCGCGAGGGCATCATCACCGCCTGAACGCGCTCTTTGCCGAGCGCATCCGCGGCGATGCAAAGCGTGAGCGCCGAGTCTATGCCTCCCGATAAGCCGAGCACTGCGCCGCGAAACCGGTTCTTCTCGAAGTAATCGCGCACACCGAGCACGATGGCCTGATACGCGCTCGCCTCTTCCGAAAGCGACGGCGCAATGGCGCCCGGTTGCGGCGCGCCGTCCGGGATCGAGATATCCACGGCCAGGAGTTCTTCCTCGAAGGCGCGGGCGCGATGCGTGACCTCGCCCTCGGCATTGACGACGAACGAGTCGCCATCGAACACAAGCTCGTCCTGTCCGCCGACGAGGTTGAGATACAAAATCGGCACGCGATTGCGCTGTGCGGCGCGCGTCACGATCTCGACGCGCTGCTGGTATTTGTTCAAATGAAAAGGCGAGGCGTTGATGTTGACAATCAACCGCGCGCCAGCCTTGGCCGCCTCGTCCGCCGGCCAACCTTCCCACACGTCTTCACATACGGTAATGCCGATGGGAACGCCCTTCACGTCGACGACGCATGGGCCGGCGCCTTCGGCGAAATAGCGTTTCTCGTCGAACACGCTGTAGTTGGGAAGGCAGTGTTTGCGGTAGGTCGCGACGAGTCGACCGCTGCGCAGCAGCGAAGCCGCGTTGAACAGCCGACTGTACTGGCGTTTGGGGTAACCGACGATGACGTCAACGTCCGGCAACTGCTTGAGCATTTCCCCGAGCCCCAGCTCCACGCGCACCGAAAGCTCCGGGCGCAACAACAGGTCCTCGGGAGGATAACTCGTGAGCGCAAGTTCGGGGAAGATGACAAGCTCCGCTTTGAGTTCGTCGCGCGCACGCCGCGCGACGGCGATCATGCGCTCGACATTCCCGGCGACGTCACCGACCAGCAGATTGAGTTGGGCGAGAACGACGCGCAGGGTTCCACTCATACGGCGTATCTTACTTCATTGCCTCGCGCGTGCGCCTGCCTGGGGGTGCGATCACGCCGCTCGGGTTACTCGTGACGCAATGCGTCGATCGGATTGAGCGCGGATGCGCGCCGGGCCGGATAAATACCGAAAATCAAGCCCACCACGGCGGAGAACGAAAATGCCAGCAGTACCGCGCCGAGCGACACGGAAGCACTCCAACCGGCGGCGGCGGACATGATCTCGGTTACCGCCCAGCCGCAAAAAATGCCGGCCAATCCTCCGACCACACTCACGACCACGGTCTCGATCAGAAACTGGCTCAAGATATCGCCCGGGCGTGCCCCCACCGCCTTGCGCAAACCGATCTCGCGCGTGCGTTCGCTGACCGATACCAACATGATATTCATGATTCCGATTCCACCGACGAGCAACGAGATGGCGGCAATCGAGGACAACAGCCATGACATGGTGCGGCTCGACTCTTCGAGCGCCGCTTGAATATCGGCGAGATTTCGGATTAGGAACGCGTCCTTACGTTGTGCCGGCGGCACGCGGTGGCGCGCGAGCATCAGTTCATTGAGCGTGTCCTGTACGCCGTCCATCACCTGCGGGCTCTCGGCCTCGATATCGATATAGTCCACGTAATTCTTGCCGAGCAGCCGGTGCATGGCGGTAAGCACCGGCACGATTACAATATCGTCCTGATCGCGAAAACCGTTTGCCCCTTTCTCCGGCAACACGCCAATCACTTGAAAATTCACGCGGTTGATCTTGATCAGTTCACCTATCGGGTTCTCGCCGCCGAAAAGTTCGCGCACCAACGTCAGTCCGATGAGCACCAGCCGCGCTCGGCTGCGGTTCTCCTCTTCGGTAAAGAAGCGCCCAAATCCAGGTTCAGAAGCGCGCATGCGCGCGTACGCGGTGCCGACGCCGAGCAGTTGTGTATTCCAATTTTTGTTGCGATAGGTAACTTGGGCGCGGCCGGAGACGTTCGGCGCGGCCTCGACTACCCCCGCTATGCGCTCCTTGATGGCCACCACATCTTCGTTCGTCAGTCGCGTCGTAGCACCCGCTTCTTGTGCCACACCGCCAACCCGGATCACGCCCGCGCGCAACACGAGCAGGTTCGAACCGAGCGAGGAAAGCTGACGCTCGATGGCTTCCTGCGCACCGCGCCCGAGCGCCAGCACCGCGACGACCGCGGCCACACCGATCAGAATACCGAGCACGGAAAGAGCGGTACGCACCTTGTTCGCCGCCAGCGCGCGCAGCCCCTGACGCACGTGTTCGACAATTTCCAGCCAATGCCAGCGACTGGGCTCGTGTGCGATCACCGGCTGTTCCAGCGCTCGAGATTTCGGTCGCGTGCGTGGACGCTCGTCAGACTGAATTACGCCGTCGCGCATTTGGATACGTCGTGCCGCTTGGTGGGCGATCTCTTCCTCGTGTGTGACGATAATCACCGTTATGCCCTGGAGGTTGAGATCCTTCAGAATCGCGAGAATCTCGCGCTGACTTGCGCTGTCGAGATTACCCGTAGGTTCATCGGCCAAAATGATGCGCGGGCGGTTGACCAGCGAGCGTGCGATCGCCACGCGCTGCTGCTGCCCGCCCGACAGCTCGTTCGGCCGGTGCGTCGCGCGATCCGCAAGCCCCACCCGCGCCAACAGCTCGCGCGCCACGACGAGATCGTAACGACCGCGCGAATAAAGCAGCGGCAGCGAAACGTTTTCCGCCGCCGTCGTCCGTGCCAATAGGTGAAACTGCTGAAATACGAACCCGATTTCTCCGCGACGCAAAACGGCGAGTTCGTCTTCGGTAAGTTTCGCCACTTCACGCCCATGGAGGCGATACGAACCGGCATCGGGCACGTCGAGTAACCCGATGATGTGCATTAAAGTGGATTTGCCCGAGCCTGACGGGCCGGTGATGGCAACAAATTCGCCGGACTCGATGTCAAGCGACACGCCGCGTAGTGCCTGCACTACCGTATCGCCCATACGGTAGGTCTTGTGGACGTCGCGGAATTCGATCGCGGCCACTACCGTCTGCCGCCACCAAATGGCGTAAGCGGGCTGGATCCCGATGATTTACCGGCTTTGAGCATTTGCGGCACGAGCACCTTGTCGCCTTCGGCCAGACCCGCCAGCACTTCCGTGCGCCGTCCATCGCTCAATCCAAGCTCGACCTTGCGTTCCGTAGGTTCGCTGCCGTCTTGCGCTTCGCGCAACAGGACTTGCGTCTGCCCGGCGCGGCTGCGGATCGCTTCCGTCGGCACCAGCACCACATCGCGGCGCGAAGCGATGACAAAGCTCACGTTTGCCGTCATGCCACTGCGCATGAAATCGGGAACCCTCTCCGGCAATACGTCTACCTCGTACGTCGTGACGTTGTTGACGGTCTTTGCGTCATAGGCGATCTGCTCTACCCCCCCGGGAATCGGTTGGGCGGGATAAGCGTCCAAGACGATTTTGGCCCGTTGCCGCAATTTAATCTGGCCGATGTCGGTCTCATCCACCTGCGCCTTGATAGTGAGCCGGTCCGACATCACCAGAACCGCGTCACTATTGGTAAAGGTCTGGCCCGGCTCAATGTTGCGCAAAATAATGGTTCCGTTAAGCGGGGCAAGAATCGGCGTGGCCCGGTAGATTTCCTCCCAACGCTTCACTTCTTCCGGACCCTTGGCACGCGCCGCATCGAGCAGTGCCGCACGCTCGGTTGAGCTCATCCAGGCAAGAACTTGTCCCTTTTTCACCTTGTAGCCCTCGTCAACTAGCACTTCATCGGCGCGCCCCGGAATCGGCGCCTTGATCTCGAGTCGGTTTTGTGGCTGCACTACGCCGGTGCTAAGAATCGTTACTTCCAGATCGCCCCGGGTCAACGCAACTTCCCTATAAGCAGGTTCGGTTGCGCGTCCTGCAAGCCAGTACCACACTGCGCCAGTCGCTAGAATCAACGCCAGCACACCCAATGCGATCGGCTTACGGTACTTCTTCATTGCATCCGACATGATCACGAAATCACCCCTTTTCCTTGCACCAGTTCCCACGCCGCTTCGGCATTCACGCGATCGCGTTGCGAAGCGAGGAATGTCTTCTGGCGTTGGATAAGATCCTGTTCAATGCGGTCCCAGTCCGCGAACGATAGCAATCCGTTTTCGTACTGGGCGCGCGCGATCTGCGCACGCGTTTCAGCGGCCTCGAGGAACTCGCGGTCCACCTTGAGCTTCTCGATGGACTGCGCGTATGTCGCGTAGTTTTGTTTCAAGTTGACGAGAAGCTGGCGCCCGACGCTGTTACGGTTGGCCTTCGCCGCCTCCAGACTCGAAGCGGCGCTCTGCACCCCGTAATAATCCTTGCCACCGCTGAAGAGCGGTATCGAGAGCGTCGCCGTCACGGTGTGTTGGCTCTCATCCGCGAACCCACTTTGGCCTTGGCGAGCCGCGGTTCCGCTGAGGTTAACGCTCGGGTAGAATCCGGCGCGCGCAAACCGCACGTTGGCCTCCGCGGACTTCTCCTTTTCCGTGGCATCGCGATAATCCGGTGTCTGGCTTATGAGTGCATCGAAGTCGGGGGGCGCGCCCGGTTCGTTAAGCGGTACCACGCCGCGCACGCTCAGGTCGGGCGCGGGCGGCACGCCCAACACGCGCGCGAGTTGGGCTTGCGCTGTCGCCACCGATTGCCGCGCCTGCAGATGATCGAAGCGCGCTTGCGCGAATGAGGCGCGCGTAAGCAGATAGGAACCCTTGTTTTCGCGGCCGCTCTCGAAACGTAACTGCACCAGTCGCAGGTTTTCTTCGAGCCGATGCATGATGTTTTCGGTTAGAGCGACATTCTCCTGTGAGTAAAGTAACCCGGCGTAAGCGACTTTGAGGTCGTTACTCACGCGTGCCTGGGCGGCGATGAGCGCCGCCTGGGCAGATCCGAGATTCGCCTTGGCTTGCTCGACCTTGGCTTCATCCTGAAAACCGGCGAAAAGATTCTGCGTGGCCGTGATCGCTGTGGAATGCGTCGGAGCGGCAGAACTGGCCCCTGTGTTTGAACTGTCACTGTGGGTCACGTTGCCGGAGAGTTGCGGAAAGTAACCGCTGTAGGCGGCGCGCAGTTGTTGTTCGACCGCGAAGAGATTGGCCTGGGCGTTACGCAAATCGGCGTTATGCTGCGCCGCCAAGGCGATACACTCCTCGAATCCGATCGTTGTTGCGGGCTCACCCCAGGCCGGAAGCATTAGGCTCCCAAGCAAAATCAGTAGTATCTTTTTGGTCGTTGCGTATCTCATCTTCCCGGTATATATTTGCTGACCGACCGGTCGGTCAGTTTATATTTATTCCGAGAAAATGACCAGTTCACGTACTGAAAGCTTATTCACTCAAGACACCGCTCGCCCTGGCAGCGAATCCTCGACACGCATTCTCGCGGCGGCCGAAAGACTTTTCGCCGAGCACGGCTTCGAGGCGGTCTCGATGAGCACGATCGCCGAACGCGCTGGGGTGAGCAAGGCCAACATTTTTCATCACTTCACCTCCAAACGCGAGCTTTATCTTGCCGTCCTGCGTAACGCCTGCCGCGACGGGGCCGAACGCCTGCAGCATCTCGAGACGCGCGGCGGCACATTCCAGGAACGCTTTGCCGCCTACGCCGTTGACATGTTGAACGCAATGCTCGAACGAGAACCGCTCAACCGGCTCATGCTGCGCGAGTTACTCACGGAAGACGACGGTCGGCTGTCCCAGGAACTGGCCGAACGCGTCTTCGGCGATCAATTCGCACGCCTGGTCGCGATTCTGCGCACCGGACAGGCGCGCGCTGAGCTACGCGCTGACTTCGATCCGGCGATGGCGGCCGTCGCGCTCATCGGCGCGAACGTGTTCTTCCTTCAATCCCGAAACGTATTCGAACATTTTCCAGATGTCGGCTTCGCCGCCGACTCGCAACGCTACAGCGCGCTGCTTACGGATATCCTGTTGCGCGGAATGCTCATCGCGCCGCCGGCAACCGCTACCGTACCGGAATAAACACATCAACGGACTAACGATCGCCGCCATGCCTCGCACACTGCACTATGTCACGGTTCTGTTATTCGCCGCACTCACCTTCCTGACCGCCTGCAATAAGCAGAGCGACACCAAGCTGCCCGAGCGCGTCACGCAGATCACGGCGGCGACAGCCAAGACTATGAATCTGCCGATAGTGGAATCTGCCACCGGCGCCGAAACCGCTCTCGGCTTCGCGCTCGACTACGACCCCACGCGCGTGTCGGGCAATGCGTTTTACGCGCGGTTGACTTTTCCGGAACACGTCGCAGCTCAACTGCATGTCGGCCAGGCCGTGCGCCTGACCAGCTTCGGCAACGAGGACAAAGCGGTGCAAAGCACAATCCGCGAGATCCGTCCGGCGCTCAACGTCACCACACTGAGCCGTGAAGTGATCGTGGCGGTACGCAACGGCGAAAACTGGCGACCCACCGGGAGCATCCGCGGCGACGTCACGCTCGGCGTACACAAAAACGCCGTCGTTGTGCCGGAACTAGCGGTGGTACTACGGCCGGCCGGGACGGTGGTATACATAATCGAAAACGGCATGGCGCGCGAGCAACCCGTGAAGACGGGACTCATGCGTGACGGTGTCATGGAGATCGTTGACGGACTGCAAGCAGGTTCGACCGTCGCCGTGGACGGCGCCGCGCTCCTCTCGCCGGGAGCCAAAATCAGCGTGCGCGAGACACCCGCGCGGGAAGGAGGTAAACCCTCGTGACGCTGCCGGAATTTTCCATCCGACGCCACATCTTCACGCTCATGGTGAACCTCGTGCTCATCTTGTTCGGCGTGATCGGCTTCCTGCGTCTCGGTATCGAAAGATTCCCGAAAATAGATTTCCCGGTGGTAGCGGTCACCACCACGATGAAGGGCGCCGATCCGGAGATTGTGGATCAAAACATTACCAACGTCATCGAGGAGGCCGTCAGCCAGGTCCCGGCGGTCAAGGCCATCACTTCGAACTCCTCCCTTGGCGCTTCGGTGGTAGTCATTGAATTCGAGCTGGAAAAAAACGGCGATATCGCGTACCAGGAAATCAAGGCGAAAGTAGACAGCGTCCTTCGGAACCTACCCAAGGACGCCGATCCGCCCATCGTGCGTAAAGTTGACGTGGGCGCAAATGCGATCCTGTGGGTGGTGCTCACGGGGAACCGCACGATCCAGGAAATCAACCGCTACGCCGACGAGGTCATCAAACCGCGGTTGCAAACCATCAACGGCGTCGGCGACGTGCAGTTCGGCGGTGAGGTCAAGCGCACGATTCGCGTCTGGCTCGATCCCCAACGGCTGCGGGCCTACGACCTCTCGCCCGCGGATGTGGCCGGCGCGATACAACGCGAGCATCTCAATCAGCCGGCGGGCTTCATCGACAGCCCCAACCGCGAGTGGGTCGTCAAGTTCGACGCCGAGTTCAACAAGGTCGGCGACATGAACCGGATGATCGTCGCCTATCGCCAAGGCGCGCCGATCTACCTCAAAGACGTCGCCCGTATCCAAGACGGTCTCGAGGATGCGCGCAGACTCGCGCGTTACGCCGGCCAACCGGCGGTCGGCCTCGGCATCGTCAAGACCAGTGATGCCAACACCGTCGCCGTAGCGGACCTGGTAAAGCAACGCGTGGAGAAAGAAATCCGCCCGAATTTGCCGCCGGGGCTGAATATCGTTTATTCCTCGGACGAGTCGATCAATATCCGCCAGTACATTGAAGCGCTCGACGAGCATCTTCTGCTCGGCACCGTGTTCGCCGCACTCATGGTGTTCTTGTTCCTCAAGAGTTTTCGTTCCACGCTCATCATTGCCACCGCCATCCCGGTGTCGCTGTTCGCGACCGTCGCGGCCATGTATTTCGCCGGCTTTACGCTGAACAAAATCACCCTGCTCGGGATGCTGCTGCTGATCGGCGTCGTGGTGGACGATGCGATCGTAGTATTGGAGAACATTTTCCGTCACCGCGAGGAAGGACATGAAGAAAAAGAGAAGGCCGCAGTCCTCGGTTCAAGCCAGGTGATCTTTGCGGTATTGGCCTCGACACTGACACTGGTTTCCATCTTTCTGCCGATCGCATTTATCAGCGGCATCCTCGGGCGTTTCATGAGTTCATTCGCGCTCGTCGTGGTCATCGGCGTGCTGGCATCGCTGTGGGTATCGCTCACGCTCACGCCGATGCTGTGTGCACGTTTCCTGGTACTGCCCAACACCCACACACGCGTCTATCAGACGCTCGAGCGAGCGTTCGTCGGCCTGGAAAATGCCTACCGCGCGCTACTGCGCACCGGACTCGCCCATCGCTGGAAGGTAGTCGTCTTGGCTGTGCTCGTTGTCGTCTCGAGCGCGATACCGTTCAAGTACGTTGGCAAAACCTTTGTACCGCAAGAAGACGAATCGCGATTTGTTATCACGACGCAGGCCCCGCTCGGCTCGAATCTCGAATACACCAGCAAGAAACTCCAGGAGGTCGAGGCGATCGTGACCAAACGACCCGAGGTCTACAGCGTCTTTTCCGTCATTGGACTGGGCGATACGGGCCGGGTAACGACCGCTAGCACCGTTGTGCGCCTGGTGGACCGCAAGGATCGCAAACTCTCTCAACTACAAATCATGAAGGAGTTGCGCGACGAATTGACCGCGGTAACCGGCGTACAAACCTTTCCCGCCATCATCTCGGCGTTCGGTCCACGCGGCGAACAGCTGCAGTTCGCCATCGTCGGTCCAGATTTGCGCAAAATTGGCGATCTCTCGAATGAAATGGTGACGCGGCTCGGTCAGATTCCCGGTATCGCCAAACTCGACAACGACCTGAAACTCAACCTGCCGCAAGTACACGTCGATCTCGATCGCGAACGCGCGGCGCAACTCGGTCTCAGCGCGGCGGATGTGGCGCAGACACTCAGCATCATGACGAGTGGCGTGGACATCGCGCAATTCCGCGACGGCGACAAGCGCTACTACATCCGTCTGCAAGTAGAGCCTGGCGAACGTGCGAGTCTGGACGTGTTGAAAAAGCTCTATGTGCGCAACCGACAGGGCGAACTGGTACGCCTGGATAGTTTGGTCAAGACCGAGGAGGGTCTCGGTCCGTCGGTCGTCACACGCCGCAATCGTCAATATGCGGGCTTTATTTACGGTGCGCTCGACACACTGCCGCTGGGCGACGCCACAAACGCGGTCAACCGTATCGCTTCGCAGATTCTCCCCGTGGGTTATTCGATCACTTATGTCGGCCAGGCCGAAGAGTTCGCCAAAACCGGTGGCTATGTCGTGTTCGCTTTCAGTCTCGCCCTGGTCATGATCTACATGGTGCTCGCGAGCCAGTTCAATTCGCTGCTGCAACCGCTGGTGGTGATGGTGGCGCAACCGCTCGCCATCATCGGCGGTGTTGCCGCGCTGTGGATCTTCGGCGAAACGCTGAATCTGTTTTCGATGATCGGCATGATCCTGCTGATGGGGCTGGTGGCCAAGAACTCGATCCTCCTCATCGACCTCACGAATCAATACCGCGTCGCGGGCCGCGGCATCCACGACGCCCTATCCGAGGCGTGTCCACACCGGATGCGGCCCGTGCTTATCACGTCGCTTACCATCATCGCCGCAATGATGCCGGCCGTGATCGGCCTCGGACCGGGTGTCGAAACCAATCGTCCGCTGGCGCTCGTCGTCATGGGCGGCATGGTATCTTCGACACTGCTGACGCTTATTGTTGTGCCAGCGGTTTATTCGCTCGTCGAGGGTGCGCGCGAGCGCAGCCGGCAGCAGGGTACAGCAAACGTGTTGCGACACGTCTGGAATCGCATCCTCCGCATCGGTCGCCGCCGCGGAACCCGAACCTCATGAAACGCCCGATCGCCCTTTGCGTTCTCCTCGCCTGCGCCACGCCGGTCGTAGCCGATAATCTGATTGACGTTTATCGCCAGGCCCAGTCGCGCGATCCGCTGTGGGCAGCCGCGCGCGCAAATTACGCCGCCAACATCGAGCGCCTGTCCCAGGGTCGTGCGCTGCTGCTCCCAACGGTGGCGCTGTCGGCATCCGCAATGCAATCGGATCAAAAGGTGAAGACACCGGCGATTGACAACACGTTCCATTACCGCACCGACATCTACAGCCTGCAGCTCACACAACCGATCTACCGTAAGCAGAACTTCGCGGGCTACGCCCAAGGCGAGGCCGCCGCGGCACAAGCGGAAGCCGATCTTGCATCGGCTCGTCAGGACCTGATATTGCGTGTCACCCAGGCCTACCTCGCCGTCCTGGGTGCTCAGGACGTACTCGATTTCGCGCGCGCGGAAAAAGCTGCAATCGAACGGATGCTCGCGCTATCGAAGCGCAACTTCTCCGTGGGCAATGCCTCGCTTGTGGACGTACACGAAGCTCAAGCGGCGTTCGATCTTGCGGTCGCGCAAGAAATAACCGCGGCAAACGACTTTGAGGTCAAACGCGAGGCGCTGCGCCTGCTCACGGGCAGTACGCCTGGATCGCTTTCCCACCTCAAGCAAACGCTCGATCTCGCCGGACCCCAACCGGCCGATATGGAAAAATGGGTCGAGGCGAGTCTCGACAATCCGCAGGTGAGATCGCAAGAGCAGGCAGTCGAAAGCGCGCGCCAGGAGATCGAGAAGAATGTCGGTAGCCACTACCCGACCCTCGATCTCGCCGCGTCGCATACGTATAACGATGCCGGCGGCAGCGCGCAGGGTATCCCGATCTACACCAACACCAACCAGATCGGTCTGGTGTTCCAGATGCCGCTGTATCAGGGCGGCGCGATATCGTCGAAAGTACGTGAGGCCGCGGCGCGGCGCGATCAGGCCGAACAGCAGCTGGAATCGGTGCGGCGCCAATCCGCACAGCAGACGCGCGAACAGTATCTTGCAGTCCTGAACGGCGTGGCGCGCGTGCAGGCGTTGGAACAGGCACAACGCTCGAACCAACGCGCACTCGAGTCTACTTTGCTCGGTCATGAACGTGGGTTACGCACCAATATTGACGTGGTGAACGCGCAGCGTGAACTGTTTCGCACCCGGCGCGATCTGTCGCAGGCGCGCTACGATTATCTGCTGGCACGCCTGCGACTCAAGGTAGCCGTTGGCCAGCTCGGCGAACCTGAACTCGAAGACATTAACCGACTGCTTGGCTCGCGATAAAAAAGCGTTTTATCAGGCGTGCTTAGGAACGCGATCGTTGCAAGTCCTTTCACGGAGAAGCAAGGGGTCGATGTTGTAAGATGACGCCATGACGCTGAGCGTTCTGGATGACCTGGGAGCGGTGTCAGCCGGACACTGGAACCGAATCGCGGGTGAGAATCCCTTCTTGCGCCATGAGTTCCTGCTTGCCCTGGAGCGCACGGGCTGCGTAGGCGCGCGCACCGGCTGGTCTCCGCGCCATCTCGTATTGCACTCGGATGGACCGAAACACGGCGAGTTGATCGGCGCCGTTCCTCTGTATCTCAAAAGCCATTCCTACGGCGAATATGTATTCGATTGGTCCTGGGCAGACGCCTACGCTCGCAGCGGGCGCTCTTATTACCCAAAACTCGTCGCCACCGTTCCATTCACGCCAGCGACCGGGGAGCGATTGCTCGTGGCGCCCGACGCCGACCGAGAGAACGCGGCCGTCCGGTTAATAAACGGCGCCCGCGAACTCGCCGAGGCGAGCGCTGCCTCGTCGCTGCATTGGCTATTCTCCACCGACACGGAACTCGATCTGCTCGCGAGTCACGGTTTCCTGCCGCGCGTCGGATGCCAGTTGCACTGGTCCAATCCCGGTTACCGCGACTTCGAGGATTTTCTCGGTACATTGACGGCGCACAAACGCAATAACATCCGGCGCGAACGACGTCGGGTGCGCGAGGCGGGCGTGACGCTGGCGGTATTGCGGGGCGCAGCAATCACGCCGGAAATATGGAATATCTTCTACGACTTTTATCGTGCTACCGTTCGCCAGCACGATGCCATTCCTTATTTGACGCGCGAGTTCTTCGCCATGCTGGGTGAAACGATGACCGAGAATGTGGTGATGGTCGTCGCGCAATATGGAAACGAATGCGTCGGCGCGGCGTTTTGTTTGCGTAACGCGCATACGCTTTACGGGCGCTACTGGGGCGGGCAGCCGGGCTTTCCCGATCTGCATTTCGAGACCTGCTATTACACGGCGATTGAATATTGCATCGCCGAGGGCTTGGCCCGCTACGAGGCGGGCGCGCAGGGAGAACACAAATTGGCGCGCGGCTTCGTTCCCGCGCCGACATACTCGGCCCATTGGCTGCGCGATGCCGCCTTTGGCCGAGCCGTGGCCGACTTTCTTCAACGCGAACGGGGGAGCGTCGAGCATTACATGAACGAACTAAACGAACGCTCGCCGTTTCGCCGACTCGAATTTTCTATGCTCTATCCGAGGGAATGATCGGATGTTCGTACTGAATCCGGACTCGTCCGAGCTACGCTTTCCGCCCGCCGATCTCGCCTCCCCCGAGGGCCTACTCGCCATCGGCGGCGACTTGCGCGCCGAGCGCTTGCTCGAAGCGTATCGTCACGGCATCTTCCCGTGGTACAACGAAGGCCAGCCGATCCTATGGTGGTCGCCCGATCCGCGCGCGGTAT
>JBGPGJ010000014.1:0-13408 GCA_041483795.1 Sulfurifustaceae bacterium | reverse complement strand
CCACCCCACACGGGCCGTTAGCTCAGTCGGTAGAGCAGCTGGCTTTTAACCAGTTGGTCGCAGGTTCGACTCCTGCACGGCCCACCAATACTTCAAGGCGTTACAGAAACTTCTTCCTTGTCGCTATTGGCAGCGTAGCTAAATAGTAGCTGCGTCGGCTGGTTCAACAACCTTAAGCTCTCCGGGGCGCAAGGGTGCGGCAGTTAAGAATACGTGGCAGGTGAGCGCACGGCCTGGTGACAGGAAACCCTCAATACGCACGCGCCACGAAGCGCACGGCACCGGGGATTAGGCATCGGATGCGTTCCCTCGGTGGGCGGGGTGCGATCATTCCGGGACCTGAACGGGGTGGAGGCAGGATCGATTTCGGGGGGAGAGGGCTTTTATACTTCCTATACTCAGCGCAACCTGACGGCTGACTGCACCATGGGTGACATTGAGTTCTTGCCCCGCTTTTGTGAAACTTCCAAGCCGAGCGGCAGCTTCGAAGGCTTTAAAGGCATTTAATAGGAGTAATGTTCGCATTCCAGACGTCAGTTTTTCTCACAATTATTGTGAGTATTAAGTTGATTGTTCCCTTAAGGCTAAACAATTCATACTTGTGAATTAATTTCCGTTGCGGGGGTAGCATGATTTTTGAATTCAAAACCTACCGGGCAGCACCTGGGGCAATCGACGCGTTGATCAAGCGTTTTCAGCAAACCGTCATGCCGATTTTTGCGCGCCTCGGTATTCATGTCGTGCATTGCTGGACCACCGCCGCGGAACCGGATGCCTTTTATTACATGGTGCGATTCGATTCTGAAGAGGCGGGTAAAGCGGCCTGGGCGGTGTTCGCAAGCGACGCGGAATGGAAGGCGGCCAAGGCGGCCAGTGAAACGAACGGCCCGCTGTTGGCGTCCCAGTCAACGCTTTACCTACAGCCGACAGATTTTTCGCCGCCGGTGTCCTAGCTGGAGGGTCATGAAATCAGCCGCCTTCGAATATGCCCGCGTCGGCTCGCTGGACGAGGCGTGTGAGCTATTGGCACAGTACGGCGATGACGCGAAAGTCATCGCGGGCGGACAAAGCCTGGTGCCGATGCTGGCGATGCGTCTTCTGGCGCCCGCGTGGCTCATTGATGTTGCGCGGCTATCCATCCTTCAGCAGATGACTGTTACCGAAGATCAAGGAGTGATCGGTGCCGGTGTACGGCAATGCGTGGCCGAATCCGATCCGCAACTCAATCAGTCCATCGCGTTGCTGCGCAAGGCTTTGCGGTGGGTCGGCCATACCGCCACGCGCACTCGCGGCACGATCGGCGGAAGCCTGGTTCATGCTGACCCGTCGGCTGAACTGCCCCTTGTGGCCGCGATGCTGAACGCGGTGTTCACGGCCAAGAGCACGCGCGGACTTCGTCGCATTGAAGCCGGCAATTTTTTCACGGGCCCGGTGATGACGGCACTCGAACCTGACGAGTGTCTGGTCGAGGTATCGTTTCCGCTATGGCGGAGCGGCAAAACGGGCAGCGCATTTGAAGAAATCGCCACACGTCACGGCGATTTTGCGATGGTAGCCGTCGCCGCACAGGTGAGCGTGGACCCGAGCGGCCGTTGCACGCGTGCAGCCCTCGGTATCGGCGGTGCTGGCCCGGTACCGCACGCGTTTGCGGATTTGGCAGGCCGCTTGATCGGATCTCGCCTGGAAGACGGCTTGCTGCGCGAGGTGGCGCAAGAGGCGGCTGGGCAACTGGAGCCGACAAACGATTTGCAAGCCTCTGCGGCTTATCGCCGCCACCTGGCCGGCGTATTGGCCGAGCGCGCGCTGCGCAGCGCCAGACAAGAGGCCGCTGTATGACCGACCGCATCATTCCCAAAACCTACCTCGTCGAGCTTGACGTCAACGGCAAGACCTGCCGTGCGCACGTACCGGCGAGAACGACGCTGGTGGACTTTTTGCGAGACGAATTGCGCTTAACCGGTACTCACGTCGGTTGCGAACACGGTACCTGCGGTGCTTGCACCGTGATGCAGAACGGTAAACCGATCCGCGCCTGCCTCGCGTTTGCGGTGCAGTTGAACGGTGAAAAAATCACCACGGTTGAAGGGCTGTGCAAGGCGGATGGCAGTCTAAGTATTTTGCAGGACAGCTTTTGCGCGACGCACGCGCAGCAGTGCGGTTACTGCACGCCCGGAATGCTGATCAGTTCGCAATATCTGCTGAATCAGAATGCCAATCCGAGCGACAGCGAAATCCGCGAAGCCATTTCCGGCAACCTGTGCCGCTGCACCGGCTATCAACAAATCGTCGACGCCGTCAAACTGGCCGCGGCGCGCATGGCGAACGAAGAGCAGGCGTGAGCAGGCCCTTCAAATACATCGGCACCAAGCGGCGCGCCAAAGAGTCGCCGCGCTTTGTGACCGGGCAAGGGCGCTATGTCGCGGATATCCACCTGCCCGGCATGAAGCACGTGGCGATCGTAGCGTCTCCCCATCCGAGCGCGAAGATCGTGGCAATCAATACCGAGGCCGCACGGGCCGCGCCGGGTGTGCAATACATATTGGACGGCCGGGAATTTTGTGCCGCAACCGAAGCGCTTCCGGTCGGCGTCGATGCGCCCAAGGTCACGCGCTATGCACTGGCGCAGGACGTCGTGCGTTACGCGGGTGAATGGGTGGTGGCGGTGGTGGCCGATAGCCGTGCCGAGGCAGAGGACGCCGCCGAGCTGGTCGACGTCGAGTACGAAGCAACCCGGCCTGTGATCGATGCGGAGTTGGCGCTCCAAGCCGATGCGCCCTTGGTTCACCCGGCACATGGCAGCAACCGTTTGTACCATCGCAAGTTCGTGTGGGGCCCGGTTGAGCGGGCGTTCGCCGAAGCAGAGGACCAGCTTTCGTTTCGCGTCAGGTGGGGACGCAGTTCGTCGGTGCCGATCGAAACCTTTGGCGTGGTCGCACACTGGAGTGAAAGCAATCAGTTGCTGGACGTGTGGGCATCGATTCAAATGCCGAAGTACCCCGATCAACTAGCGCGCGCGCTGCGCTTGCCGGGCAACGCCGTGCGGGTGCATTACGACGTAGATGTCGGCGGCAGCTATGGCGTCAAGCGCGGGATCAAACACACCGTGCTGGTATCGTATTTGGCGCGTCGAATCGGCGCACCGGTGCGTTTCATCGAAGACCGCCTCGAAAATATGCGCGGCGGCGACATGCACGGGCCGGACCGCTTCTTCGACATGCAGGTGGCATTCAACCGAGACGGTATCGTCAAGGCATTACGCATCCGTGCGGTCGACGACGTGGGCGCCTATGCCGGACGCTCGCCCTTGCAATTGGGCAAACCAGTGGGCGCGATTTGCGGTCCGTACCAGATACATGCGGTCGAGTATGAACCTACGTCGGTGATGACCAACAAGACGCCGCAGGAAGCGGTGCGCGGCTTCGGCCAGGCGCCCACAAATTTAGCGATCGAACGCGCCATGGATTACGTGGCGCAGCATTTAGGGATGGATCGGATTGAGCTGCGGCGCAAGAACTTCATCCGCAAGGACCAGTTTCCCTACCTCATTCCCAGCGGCTCGACTTATGATTCAGGCGATTACCACACGGTGCTGGATAAAGCGCTCGATGGGATCGACTATCCGGCCTTGCTGCGCCAGCGCGACACGTTACGCGCGCAGGGCATGCTGGCGGGAATCGGCATTGCAACCTGCCTCGAGCCGAGCGGCGGTAATGCGGCATTTGAGCCGCTCTTTAATCCGAAGAACGAAACCACGACGTGGATGGATTCGTGCCTGGTTCGTGTCGATCTATCGGGCGCAATCACCGGCGTGATGGGAACCTCCAGCGCGGGCCAGGGGCATGAAACCTTGGTGGCGACCGTCGTTGGCGAGGTGCTCGAGCGAGAGCCGGCGAATATCCGGGTGGTGCGCGCCGACTCCTTGAACGCCTTGCCCTCGAACAGTCCTGTCGGCAGCCGCATGGCGATCATGCTGGGGGGTGCTGCGGCCGGTGCGGCCAGAAAAATCAAAACGACGCTGATTCAACTCGCGGCGCACAATTTCGGTTGCGGCATCGACGACATCGACTATAACGACGGTAACGCCAGTCAACGCAGTAACCCGGCGAAAAAGTTGAGTTGGGATCAGCTAGTGGAAATTGCGCATCGAAAATATCATTTGCTGCCACCCGGCATGGAACCCGGCCTGCAGGCGACATTCGTTTGGGAGGTGCCGACCGGAGGTGCAATGCCGACGGCGGATGGGCGGGTGCAAATGTATCCTTGCTATTCGTTTGAGGCGCATTTGCTGTTGATCCAGATCGACCCCGACACTGGCAAACCGCGGATCTTGAAATACCTGTGTGGCCACGACTGCGGTGTGATGATCAATCCCGATATTGTCCACGGTATGACCTATGGCGGAATCGCCCACGGGATTGGCGCCGCGTTGTTCGAGAAGTTCGCCTATACCGAAGAAGGTCAACTGGCCAGTGGTACTTTTATGGATTATCTGATTCCGAGCGCGATGGAAGTGCCGGAAATTCACATCGTTGACCATTGCACCCCTTCGCCGCTGACGACTTTCGGCCAAAAGGGCTCGGGTGAGGCAGGGTACCTGGGTTCCGCGGCGGCAATTTGCAGCGCGGTGAACGATGCCTTACGTCCTCTGGGCACATCCATCGAAACGCTACCGATGAGCCACATGGACATTTGGAACTGTATTTCCCAACGGGGTACGAAAGAACTCAGAAAGACAGCATGAAGAACATGATCATTGATATCCACGCGCACTATCTGCCGAAGCTTATCGTCGAGCGCTTTGATAACAACGCGTCAGGGTTTCCCAGCGTCAAACTGACACGAACCGACAAGGGCATCACGCTGCAGTTTCCCGGCGCCGAACCCACCCGGCCGATCTCGCCGAAGTTGTCGGATCTGGACGACCGCAAGACCTGGATGCAGCAAAACCATATCGATCACCAACTGGTCGGCGGCTGGCTCGATAGCTTCGGCTACGAACTCCCAGCGGCGGAAGGCCTGGCTTGGAGCCGGTTCATCAACGACTGCATGTGGGAAGGGCTCAAGTCGGAAACGCGCTTCACGCCATTGGCGACCGTGCCGCTACAGGATGGCAAGCTCGCCGCCGTCGTGCTGGAGGAGGCGATTAAGCGGGGTTTCGGCGGCATCATGATTGGCACCTTGCCCAAGGGGCTGGGCGGCAATCTCGACGATCCGTCGCTCGACGCGTTTTGGGAAAAAGCATCCAAGCTAAAGGCCGCCGTCGTGCTGCATCCGATGTTTATCTGCGGCGAGCCGCGCCTGGCGGATTTCGACTTGGTGAACGCGGTGGGCCGATTAGCCGACACGACGATTGCGGTTTCAAGGCTGCTGTTCTCCGGTCACGTGCTGAAGTATTCCGGCATAAAATTAATCCTCTGCCATGGCGGCGCGGCACTGCCTTTTGCACTTGGGCGGCTGGTTAGAAATCACACCATATCGCATGGAAAATATGCGGACCCCCGCAAGGGCTTCGAGGCGATGTTTTTTGACTCCTGCGTATTCGATCCCGACAGCTTGGACTACCTCATCAGGAAAGCGGGCAAGGGCCGGGTGATGCTGGGTTCTGATATGCCTTTCCCGATCGGCGATCCGGCTCCGCAAAATGTTGTGCATGCGAGCTTGTTGGATGAAGACGAACGCGGCGCGGTGTTGAGCAAGACCGCCCAATGGGTATTCCGCCTGCGCCATGACGCCTGCTGCAGTCCGATTGCCGGTGACACAATCACGAAAGTCGGCGCGTGAGCAATAGCAAACACAGCTATCCGGATTTTCACGATCATCTCGACGAGTTGAAAAGGCGCGGTCTTTTGCTCGTAATCGATCGTGCCATCGACAAGGACTCGGAGTTGCATCCGTTGGTGCGCTGGCAGTTTGTCGGCGGCATGGACGAAGCGGAGCGCAAGGCTTTTTTATTCACCAATATCGTCAACCGCCAAGGCCGGAAATATTCGATTCCGGTGGTGGTGGGGGCGCTGGCGGCGAATCGCGAAATTTATTCCGTGGGCATGAGGTCCACGGTCGAAAAGATCCAGGAAAAGTGGGATCACGCAATGGCAAACCCGATTCCGCCGCGCCTGGTGGAGCAAGGGGTGTGTCAGGAAGTCGTGCACGAAGGCGAAGCATTGCAGGGCGAAGGCAACGGCTTGGATATGCTGCCCATCCCGATCTCGACACCGGGATTCGACAGCGCGCCCACGCTCACCGCCACCAATGTCATTACGCGGGATCCGGTGGCCGGCGTGCAGAACATGGGTACTTACCGCTGCGCACTCAAAGCGCCCGACCGCCTCGTTGTGCGGATGGCCACGCGGGTTGGCGGCGCCGGCGGCTATTTGCACTATCAGATGTGGAAAAAGGCCGGGCACAAAACCATGCCTTGCGCGATTGTGCTCGGTTGCCCTCCTTTCGTTGCCTTCATGGGTCCGCAAAAGTTACCGGTCGGTGTCGATGAATTCGATGTCGCTGGCGGCCTGGCCGGCGAGCCGATCGAGGTTGTCATGGCGCGCACAGTCGATTTGCGCGTGCCGGCCCAGGCGGAAATCGTAATCGAAGGCCAGATCGATCTCGAGTTTCTGGAGCCGGAAGCGCCATTCGGTGAATCCCATGGCCACGTGGCGTTGGAGGAATTCAACCTACCGATGAAAATCACCGCCATTACCCATCGCCTTCGACCGGTGATTCCGTCCTACATCAGCCAAGTCGCGCCGAGCGAATCGAGCGTGATCAAGCGTGTGGCCTACGAGCCGCTGTTCTTGGCGCACCTGAAAAATGCGTTGGGTATTCGCGGCGTGAAAAAGGTTTCCTTGCACGAGCCGTTGACCGGCTTGTTGCGCTTCACGATCATCACGTTTGCCAAAGGCACGCCCAAAACCGAAATCTGGCGTGGTCTGTACGGTGCTGCGTCCTTCAAGGGCGACTGCGGGAAAATTTGTCTGGCCGTCAACGAGGACATCGACCCCGACAATGCCGATGCCTTGTTCTGGGCCATGGCGTACCGGATGAATCCGGTGGACGACGTGCGCACGCTCGGCCATCGCGGCCAGGGGCACGGCCCCAAGCGCGAGGCTGAAGGTGAAGAGGACTCGACTCTGCTGATGGACGCCACGATGAAAGGCGACATGCCGCCACTGGCGTTGCCGACCAAGGAATACATGGAGCGCGCCAAGGTGCTGTGGGAAGAAATGGGCCTGCCCAAATTGCGCCCACAGCCACCCTGGTTCGGCTATTCGCTGGGCGACTGGTTGCCGCAGTGGGATGAGGCCGCGCGGCGCGCCGCGACCGGTCAGTATCTGGAAAACGGCCGCATCAGCGAACAGCAACAACGAAATGATGTGAAGGCCGAAAGCAAGTTTCGCCCAGAATAATCTAAATCTTAAGGTCAACGTGGAAATCAACGGCGAGCGCGTGATTGCCGCCTCCCAGCAAAAAGTGTGAGAGGCGCTCAACGACCCTGCGATGCTCAAGCTGTGCATCCCCGGTTGTGAGAGTGTGGAACGCATCGACGCCTCGCAGATGAAATTGGTCATGATGGCCAAGATCGGCCCGGTACGTGCGCGCTTTTCCGGCAGGGTGACGATGACCGATGTCGTGTTGCCGACGTCATACGTATTGCATTTCGAGGGAACCGGCGGCCCCGCCGGATTCGCCAAGGGCCAATCTCACGTGAGCCTATCCGCGCATTCGACCACCGAGACGTTGTTGGTGTTTGGCGCATCGGCAGCGGTTGGCGGCAAGCTGGGGCAAATTGGTGCGCGCTTGATCGAGACGGCGTCGCGCGCGATCTCGGACGAGTTTTTCACTCGCTTGGCAGCGCAGTTATCGCCGGACGGCCACGTTTCTACCCGGCCGAAGCAGGCGACAAAGCCCGATATCAAGCGAGCGGAAGAGGAGACTCCGGCAGGACCGATGGCGTGGATGCGTTCCCGATGGGTTCTGGCGTGTGTTAGCGTAGTGTTTGGTTTCATACTGGGAAAGTGTTCCTAAATTGACTACATCGACTTCTTCCGTCAGAACTTCTGATGAGCCGCGACGCTTGGTATCGATGCTGGGTCAAACACCGTTGCACAAGGGACATTGGAAATCGATGTTGCAGGCGGCGGAGAGCTGCGCAATCATCATGCCGCCGGTGCCGGCTTTTTATGCCAAGCCGCAAACGCTGGATGACATGGTCAGCCAAAGCGTTGGACGTTGTCTCGATTTATTCGATATCGAGACCGGCCTTGTCAAGCACTGGCAAGGGCTCGGCAAAGCGAAGGGGTAGGAAATGTCAGAACGTATTCGCGCCAATGGAATTGAGATCAGCTATGACGTCGCGGGAGCGGGGCCATGGCTGATTTTTAGTCACTCGTTGGCTTGCAATAAAGCGATGTGGCAACCGCAATTCGAGACGTTCGCCAAATCCTATCGGGTGCTGCGCTACGACACCCGCGGACATGGCGAGTCGAGTGCTCCCGCCGCTCCTTACACGATGGATTTGCTCGCGGAAGACGTGAAAGCCCTTTGTGATGCGCTCGATATTCAAGCCTGTCACTTCGTGGGACTGTCGATGGGGGGCATGATCGGTCAGACCTTGGCTTTGAAGTTCCCGGAATCGCTGTTGAGTCTTACCTTGGCCGATACCAGCAGCTTCTATGGCCCGCAGGCACAACCGTTTTGGGGAGGCCGCAGCCAAACTGCGCTGACCCAGGGAATGGCGGCGTTGACGGAACCTACGATGGAACGCTGGTTCACCGCGCCGTTTCGTTCCTCGCAGCCGGAACTAATGCAGCAAGTATCGCAATGGATCTTGTCTACCCCGCCTGTCGGCTACAGCGCCTGTTGTCAGGCGATCGCAGCCATCGACACCACCGCCGATCTGCACCGGATAAAAATACCGACCTTGGTGATTGTCGGCGCGGACGACGCCGCGACACCGCCCGCAATGGCCGAGAAAATTCATGATCAGATTGCCGGCTCAAAACTGGTGGTATTGCCGTCGGCTGCCCATATTTCGAGTCTTGAACAGGCAGACGGATTTAGCCGTGCGTTAGGTAAGTTTCTTAAGCAGGCCAATTCGTGAAGCCAACAACGGAGAAGCAAAAGTGGCGACGGGAGCAGTACTATACGTGTATTACAAGTTGGATACGGCACAGCACGCCGCGCTGGCTCCCATTGTGAAGAGTTTTCAACAGCGGGTGTCGCAGACTTGGCCGGGGCTGTCTTGCGACCTGATGCAGCGGCCTGAAACGTCAGCCGAAGGCAAGGAAACCTGGATGGAAATTTATCAGCATGCCGACGATCTCACCGCCCAGATGATCGAATCAATCTCGCAGTTAGCGCTGGAAACGCAACTTCCTTCACCTCGGTTGAGCGAAATTTTCATACCGTTGCAATAGGACGCAACTGAACACTGCACGGAAACAAGAAAAAACTTTCACGAAAGAGACGGCATGGCAGATACGAAGAAAAACGCACCGAAAAGTGATGCATCGGCACGAGGCTATCGGGATTTGCACGAACATCTTGACGAGCTTGATAAAGCTGGGCTGTTGATAACGATTGATCGCCCTATCAACAAGGATACCGAACTGCATCCGTTGGTGCGTTGGCAGTTTCGGGGAGGTATCCCCGAACCCGAGCGAAAGGCGTTTTTGTTCACCAATGTGGTCGATAGCAAAGGGCACAAGTACGATATTCCCGTGGTGGTCGGCGCGCTGGCGGCGAGCCGCAAAATCTACAGTGTAGGCATGGCGTGCGACATTGCCGATATCGGCAAGACTTGGACCAAGGCAATAGCCAATCCGATCCTGCCTACTATTGTGGAGACAGCGCCCTGCCAGGAAATCGTGGTCACCGGTGAAGCTCTCAATCGGCCCGGTATGGGTCTGGATAGCTTGCCGATTCCTATCTCTACGCCCGGCTGGGATAATGGTCCCTACACTACTTTGTCGCAATACATCTCCAAGTGTCCGGAGACGGGTATCCAGAATATGGGCATCTATCGTGGCCAGGTGAAGTCTCCTACGCGTTTGGGCATGAATCCCTCGCTGGAGAACCAGGCTGGAATCTACGCCCATTGGGAAAAGGCAAAAGCGCGAGGCGAGAAACTGCCTGCCGCAGTGATTCTGGGTTGCCCGCCGTGCGTGGCATTCACTTCGGCCCAAAAGTTGCCAGAAAACGTGGACGAGCTGCATGTGGCCGGTGGGCTGGCCGGTGCGCCGATCAATGTAGTCAAGTGTAAGACGGTTGATTTACTGGTACCCGCCGATGCGGAAATCGTCATCGAAGGGTATATCAATACTGAATGGCTTGAGCCGGAAGCGCCGTTTGGCGAGTCGCATGGACACGTGAACTTGCAGGAATTCAATGCCTACATGGAGATCACGGCGATCACGCGCCGTAAAGACGCAATCTTGACTTCGATAATTTCGCAGGTGACGCCGTCCGAATCGAGCCTGATCAAACGCGTTGCACTGGAACCCGTCTTCCTGAACCACCTGACACGTCAAATGGGGATTCGCGGTGTCATCAAGGTTTCCATGCATGAACCGTTGACCAACCTGCGCAAGGTATTGGTCGTCGTGGTGGATCGCAAGATGCCGTCGACCGAGGTTTGGCGCGCGCTGTATGGCGCCGCCTCTTTGCTGCGGTCAGGGGGCAAGTTTGTGATCGCCGTCAACGAGGATATCGATCCCGACAATGCCGATGCGCTGCTGTGGGCAATGAGTTACCGCGCCAATTTCGCGATCGATCTTCAAATTCTGAATAACCGCGATCCGGGGCATGGACCACGCAGCAAACGTAACAATGGAGTGGACGCCTCGCTACTGGTCGATGCCACGCTCAAAGACGATTTTCCGCCGATTTCACTGCCCAAAAAAGAGTTTATGGAAAATGCCAAAGCGATCTGGGAAGAATTGGGACTTCCCAAACTCAAGCCTGAGGTGCCTTGGTTTGGCTATTCATTGGGCGATTGGTCCCCCCGATTTGAAGAGATGGCGCAACGAGCGGTTCGTGGAGATTATTTCGTCACCGGCGAAGAAATTGCCAAGCAGCGTCGCAATGATGTCGCGATGAACACCGAAATAAAGGACGCGTTCAACGCTAAGGCCCCAAAAGACTGATGGATCTGCATGACAAGGAGCTGGAGCAAAGAAGCAACCGCTTCGGTAAATGAAGGTACCGCCGAAGCTGGCATGGCCTGCATCGCCATCAAGATCACGAGCTGAATCGGCAATAACTTTTCTGTATTTTTTTGATAATGGAGACAAATATGTACCGGTCTAAATTGATGAAGTGCCTATGCCTGGCGCTGACCGCCCTGACGATCAGTTTGCCTGCCATCGCGCAGGATGCATCGTTGTTATCGTATGAGGGATCGGATCGAACCGAGAAACTGGTCGCGGCGGCAAAGAAAGAGGGCACGCTCACGCTCTATACGGCATTCAGGCCCCAGGACATGCAAACCGTACTGGCGCCGTTTGAAATGAAATACGGTATCAAGATTACGGTGTGGCGTTCAGGAAGCGGCAATGTGCTTCAACGTGTGTTGAAAGAAGCCGCAGGCAAACGTAACGAGGTCGACGCGATCCTGATCCCGTCGACTGAAATGGAGGCGCTGCGCCGCGAAAAGCTTCTGCAGCCGGTCAAGTCGCCATACTTCAAGGATTTGATTGTAGGCGCAGTGCCGGCCCATCGGGAATGGGCGACGGTACTGCTGAACGTATTGGTGCAGGTTTACAACACGAGTTTGATCAAGAAGGAAGACCTGCCCAAGACCTATCAGGATCTGCTGGACCCGAAGTGGAAGGGCAAGCTTGGCATCGAAGCCAAACTCGAGGAATGGTACACGGCCGTGGCGATGAGCATGGGGGAAGAAAAAGGCGTGAAGTTTTTCAACGATCTGGTGGCGCGCAACGGCATCTCTGCGCGCCAGGGCATGTCGCTGCTTAACAATCTGGTGGTGGCGGGAGAAGTGCCGCTGGCGCTGGCGGTATACAAGGATTTGCCGGAAAAGGCCAAGCGAAAGGGTGCATCCATTGACTGGTTCGCGCTTGAACCGGTCATCGCACAAGCATTTGTCGTAAGCGTCGCCCGGCGCGCGCCGCACCCGAACGCCGCGATGCTGTTTCATGATTATCTGCTTTCCAGCGAGACGCAGAAATTGTTGAGTTCTCTGGATTTCTATTCAGTCAATTCCAGCGTCCAGCCCCCGGCGTCTAATCTGCGCATCCAGATCATTGACCCGATATTCGCGCTAGACAACTACGAGAAGTCAACCAAATCCTTCGAGGACATGCTAGCCAGACAGGCCAGGTAATACGAAAAAAGGTCGGTGCCGGTTGGGCGCTTGATGCATGTCCGCTCATCAATAGAGATACTGTTTTTTATGGGGACCAAGCATGAGGCCATGGGAAGAAATAATACCCGAGCAGGACCGCCAGATATACGCTCAAGCAGGGTATGGCAAGAGGCAGGAAATCGGCGCAAAAGCCGGCCTTCTCATTATTGATGTCGTCGAATCATTTACCGGAAGCAAGCCACAGAAGATCTCCGAATCCATTAAAGAATACAAAACAAGTTGTGGGGAAGAAGCCTGGAAAGCGCTCCCTCACATAAAAACACTGTTGGATTGTTTCCGCCAAAATGAATTGACGGTCGTCTATACAACCGGCGATCCGATGTCGAAGGTCTTTAGCGGCAACTCCACTAAAGGCTCGTTATATAACAAAGCTGACGAAACGATACGACTTCATTCAACCAAAATTCCCGAAATTGTCGAGCCGTTGGACACCGAATACGTTTTAAAAAAATCGAAAGCCAGTGTCTTTTACGCGACGCCTTTATCATCTTATTTTAGGAAAATCGGTGTTGACTCATTGTTTGTTGTAGGTACTACCACCTCAGGCTGTATTCGATCCAGTGTTGTCGATGCCTACTCATCCGGATTCAAGGTGTTTGTAGTAGAAGAATGCTGTTTTGACCGGTCGATGTTTTCACACATGGTCAATCTTTTTGAAATGAATCAAAAATATGCAGACGTCATCACCTTGAGCACTGCTTTGGAAATGATAAAGCGAAGGCGGACAAAGATTTGATTTCCAAAGAAATGACGCAGCACTATAGAACCGCAACCGCAAGGAGACATTCATGAAACGGCGTGACGTTATTTTAGGCTTGGGAGCCGCCAGCACGACTTTGCTGGGAGCCCCGTGGTTGACTTGGGCACAAACAGATTTCCCTCGAACGGGAAGCACGATCAAATACGTAGTGCCGTTTGCCGCAGGGGGGCTGACCGACGTAATGGCGCGCATTGTCGGACAAAAACTGAGCGAGAACTGGAAAGTGCCTGTGGTGATAGACAACCGGTCCGGTGGAAATGGCCAGAATG
>JBGPGJ010000013.1:0-13761 GCA_041483795.1 Sulfurifustaceae bacterium | reverse complement strand
TGCAGCGGACTCTTCGTAGGGCAGTCCATCCGCCTTCTCATCCAGGCGCAAGCCGGCAACGAAAGCGGTCACATCGGCCAGTTCGATGCGACCCACGCGCAGCGACGTTTCATGCTCGCGGCGCACAAACTGCAACTCGCCCGCCGACCAGGGCGCGCCGTGCAGCGCGAGCGTCAGGTCCGTGAGCACGAGACGGAAACCGCTGGATTCGTCTTCCCACCGAACGCGCGTCGATGCATGCTTCACCGATAACGGCGCGCGCAAACCGGCGAGCGGTAGGCGCAGGTTGTTCACCGCCAACTCGCCCTCGACCGACACCGGGCGCGAGTCCTTCCACGCGTTCCACAACTCCACCGAAAAGGTTCCGCGCAGCGTCTCCGGCAACTGCTCGCGTATCACCCGCGGCATCCGCTCCACATTGACATCGCGCCCGCGAAGATAAATCTCGCCATTGAACAACTGTCCCAGAAAAGGATTGCCGCTAACGTCCGCGACCAGCGAGCAATCGTTGCAAAGCCCCTGCGGAAACTCGGCCGCCGCTCCCAAGCGGTGGTCGCCGCCGCTGTTGCGCAGTTGCAGGTTGACGTGCGTCAGGCGCAGCGAACGATCCGGTTCTCGGCGATCGAACCACTGTAATTCGCCGTCTTCGATCGCCAGCTGGCCCTGCCGGAAAAGCCACGCGACGAATGCTTCGTTTTGGGCGACATCGGTCTGTTCGACAGGAGCAAAACCCGAAACACGGAAGCGTCCGTCAACGAGGCGCTCAAGCGTGAGGCTTGGACGCGTGAGTACAGCCGAATGGATCTGCGGGCGTCCGATGAGCAACGGCAGCATTTGCAAACTGATCCGAAGCTCGGCGAGGCGCACCGCCGGGCGCGCGCCGTCCGCGGCGTACACACTCACGCCTCGCATGCTCAACCCCGGATGCAGACCGTCCCAATAGCCCTCCAGTTTCTCGATCCGCACCGTGTAACCCGATTGGCGCAAGAGAAACGCCTCGAGCTCCGCCTTCTTGTCGGTCACCGCCGGCAACAGCAGGCGCGCAGCGGTATAAGCAATCGCCACCAGAGCCACCACCGCCATCGCGCTGTACCACAGAACGTGCGCCAACCACCGCAACACGCGATACCAACGCGTATGACGGTAAGACTGTATTCGTAAGGAGTGCTTTTTCATTGGAACGCGCGGCCGGCGCCAGTACCGACGCGCCCATCCAGTATACCCGAAGCGACTCATCGACACGGGATGTCGGCAAAACGCTACATCAGCGGTACGTCTTCAGGCACAGTACGCCAACGACAAAAACTCATGTTACGGTTGGATCAGATTCGGCGGGGCACTTAGCACTATGTCTCGCAAAGCTCCAATAGTTTCGATTCAGCGTCTTCGAATCTCTTAAGTGTTATAAATTGTATTTCGAAGGAATCGAACCAGGTTAAAAGTCAGTTTACTTAGTTAACCGACTTTCCAGTTCAATTTCTTAGAGTCTCAAAGAAAAAACAAAGGAGTGCGGCTGTATCCGGGAGACAAGCTGGTACGGAACGCGGCGGGCAAGTTCGGCATCGAAACTGCTGCACCGGCGGCAGCGATATCTCTGCCGCCGTTATTTATTTTCTGCGTTGCTATCGGGTACGTTACTTAATTAGTCCGATCGGGAAATACGATGGCGCACCTCCGCTTCCCGGAATCAGCGTTTCCAAGTTTCCATCGGAGAGGTAATTGAAACTACCGGTCCCCGACGGGATGAGTTGAGAAGCGATCAACTTTCCTTCGGTATCCACCATCCACGACCCGGCGCTCGGTGGCGCATAGGAGGTAATGATTGTTGGCCCCAAACCGGGATAGGTCTTTCCGGGGTTCGGTGCGAAAGGCGTGGCGATTTCACCCCACTGGCCGGGTTGATTTGGCGAGCAGGCTTGTCCACTCCAGTCCTGCGGGTCGTCAATGACCGTGATGCTCTGCGCGCCGAAACTTACCAAATGGTGAAACCTCACCGCTTGCGTTGACTGGCTGCAAAACTGGCCGTCATTGACGCCCTGGCCGGCAACGTAGGTCGTCGAAGCTGTCATCGATGGACTCGAGAACTCCATTCCGGCGTATAAGTCGTGACGCAGATCGACGAAGGCGAGCTGCAAGAGTCGGAATTCCGAAATGGTCCGTTGTTCCCCAAAGGAATTGATCTTTCCTTCGGTAGAAAACGGGTGGGCGTCCAGATCGACCTGAGAGGTAACTTGATGTGTGCGATTGTCAAGTTTGATGCGAACGGCGCCGAACGCGAGCTCTTCGGTGAAGTTGTCCGAATAGGTACTTGATATTTGCGTTTTTTGCTTGATGGAGTTGTTTTCGCAGGTGGATGTGTACGTACCGGATTTAACCAACGTCCCGCTGCCGAGACCCGAAACCGTGGCCAGCACTTGTTCATTATCCCGATAGTCTACGGCGACGTAGTACGATCCGCTTTGTGTGGCTTCCAGGCGGCCGTCGAGGTGTCCAGATCCGCATACACTCATATCCCCTTGCCAATCGCGCCCCGTGACGGTCTGCGTCACCTCGATGCCATCGAGATTTCCAAGATTGCTAAACGAAGCAGTGCTTGCCGTAATCACTACCTTCAGCCGGCTCAAGCGCTCGGGATGCTGGGTGTCGATATTTCGCATGGTTTGCGCCTCGGTACCCTCGCCGTTGAAGAACCAGGCATTGGCGCCGTAATACATTCCGGTTAGGTCGGCGTAGCGTCCGATTTCTTTCCAACCCTCCGGTTCGGCAACGGCGTCGTAGTACGCGGGTGATGTGCTTTTTTTATTGGGTCGCTGGTAGGCAACGTCGACATCGCCAGCGTTGACGATCGCGATGATGGATTCTTCTGCGCCTGAACGGTTTAAGGCGGCGCCGAGCACGTTGCCGGGGGCGACCGCAAACACTTCGCCGTTTTGATAAATTTCGGGACTCGCTCCACCGATCCATGCGCGTTGCACAGTCGTATAGCGTTGGGAGGGCCCTACCCAAGACAACACTTTGGTGGGCTTGCCGTTCTGGTACCAACCTTTCCAGTCGAGACTACCGACCTTGGTTCCGGTGGCGTCGCTTAGCTTCCATTTTCCGCCGATGCGGTAGATCAGCCGCAGGTCACTGATTCCGTCAGCAGGCGTGTAGCTCGGCGTCACCAAAAAACCCGACATTGATTCAAAGGCGCCGGCGGCGACGGCGTCGTCTTCTTGGCCCGACTTGCCGCGATAAACCAAGCGGAATTTCACCCCGGTGGCGTTGTCGGGGAACGCGGGCAACGTGAAGGAATAGATGGTCTGCGAGGTTTTGCCGGGTGAGAGGTTTTCGGTCAAGTCTACCGGAGCCGAGGAACCCACTTCGGTTCTGAAACCACCAGGGGCCGCGGCATCGGGGAGTTTGTATTCGTAAGCCACCACGAGTTTCCCGCCGCTTGTGAGAGTTTCGTTCGCGTACTGGGGAGTTTGGGTTAGGTCAATGGCGTTCTTTACGCGCAGCGTGATGCCGGTGTCGGTGTAACCGGCGTCTTGGGCTTCGATACGACCACGGAAGAAGTAGTTGATGAGACCCGCCGAGTAGGCGACGGCGCGGGGGATGAGAAATTTTTGCGCCTCATCGTAATTGAAACGGTTCAAGCTAAATGCCCGCTTGCCTAAAGGCTGCAAATACTGATCAAAGATTGAGGATGTAGATGCTCTTGGGTTATCGGCGCTTGCCGCCAGCCTAAAGTTGTCGTTGACACGTGTGGTATAGAAAGTCATCGTGCAAGTTGGGTTCGGCGGCAAACATTGTGCTGGAACCGGAAGACCTGCAGTTTGAAACAAATCGTTGGCGATCTCGTCGTGAGAAATGGCGTCGGCCAGTCGTGGATAAGGGTAAAGTGGTGTATCGAAGTTCGTACCGGCGGAAAGAAAATTGGTATTCGTGAATTCGGCAATACCCCTGCCTTGACTAATGTCAGACTGTCCGTCCGGACTCGTGCGCCAAAACTGGCGAGGGCTTAGAAGAAAGTTCTGATCTCCCGCGCTATTTACGGGAGCGTAACCGTCGAAATTAAGTCTGCCCGCCAGGTTCAGACTGTTGGTGTATGTTTCATAGAGGCTCGGATTATAGATACTGATTAACACGCCTGGAAAGAGACACGGAATGGGCAAGTCGCAATGTGCATCGTTTCTCACATGCTGTGGCTGCGCCATATCCTGAATGTGATGGACAACCTGCCCCAGGGTCTGAAATGTAAGACCGAAGTTCCGATCGCGCTCGCTTTTTGTATTCTTGGTGAGCGCGTCGTAGAAGTACTGCCGCGCCTGCTTGTATGAATACTCTTGTCCGTTGGCGTCGCTCTTATCTTCGAGTGCCCAGTCGGGAGACGGGTAACCCGTTCCTAACCCGGCTCCCGTTGTTGGATCATAGAAGTGGTTAAGAGAGCGGGGGAAGTCGTCTTCGAATTTGGCGCCATCGCGGAAAAGCTCCAAAATAGATTTGGGTTGGTTTTTTGTGTTTGGGAATACTTGGTTGATGTCTTCTTCAATCGGATATTGAAGTCCAAGTGCGCGCAGTACACTCGTGTCGGAATTATCGTGAAGTACCGAAGCATTGGCAGCTGCCTTGGAAATGTCGGCGTGAGTGTCCTCCTTGTACGCATAAACCTCCCCACAGTGAACAGCGGCTAACGCAATTATTAGGAATCGATTTAACTTCATGGCTTATAGCTCTGAAAAAATTCTTTAACCGACCCGCATTGAGACTTGCTATTGCTGTAACGAACTTCCAGAGATTCAACTGAGGGAAGTGCATAAAGTCTACGCTGACGAAAAATCTCGCTTTGCTCGCTCACTACCAAAATCATGTGCGGGATCTTTTTCCAACCGCATTCTTCACTCAGAAGAGATTCCAGGGATGTTGCCAAAAATTCCAAACGCTTCGCATATTCCTCTACTGTCCCTTTAAATGGTTTGAGTTCAATCGTGTTCCCATTCCACTGCGAGCGGTGTACCGCTTCAAGCGCGGGCACGTTGCCGAGATAATCGTTGGAAAGAACCAAGTGTTGATAACCCGATTTGAAAAAAATGAGCCGCGGATCGTTCGCAAGTAACTGTCCCTTAAACTGACGAATCGGTCCCCAGGCAGGGAAGTGGAATTTGCCATTTTTGTCGGTGACGGCTTCCATCACCATCAATTGGCCCGCGAAACTGCTGCCGCCGAAGGCCAACCCGCCGCCGCGCAGTTCCCAGTTGGCCGTTACAACAACACTTTCGAGCGGTTGTTTCGTCTCGGCATCAATTACTCGCGCTTCAATGGCTTCGGCGGAATAAGGCGGAATAAGAATTGCGGCGCAAGCCGAAAGCGGTGGCAACATTAGCCCCAATAACAACCAAGCAAGATTGCCTTTAGTGAAATTCATACAACACTCCTTGTCCGTAACGCGAACGTGTCGTTCAAGGCTCGTCCTGAACATACGATCACGAATGTCAACAAAGTTGTTTTGAATATCGTAGTCACGATCACATTCCATCCATCCGCCATATCCCGTCCTCACCACGAATGAGATACATAAGGAAAGCTTTGTTGGTACCGCTCTGGTTGCGTGTAATGGTGTACTCGGCCATATCTGCACCTACTACACCGCTCTGAATCGTACCGAGTTGGTTGACGACCGTCGCCAAATTGGTCGAACTGACAGCGTCGAGGGCTGTAAATACGGCGTTGTACTTGTCATGCACGCCGCTGGTGACATAGTTCAACGCCCCGTTAATGTCTCGCACCTTGAGTCTGGCGAGCATGTTGTAGTACACGTCTCGAAGCATCGAATCTTGTGCATTCACTGAACCAACCTGAATCGTCTGGGTTCCGGTGTAGATGACCTGGTTCTGGCCATCGAAGACTTTCACTTGCGGCGTATAAATGCCCACCGTCGTGTAGAGGCAAGTACCAAGTGCGGTGGTGGGGGCAGTGACGGAACGATCCACGGTGCTGTTACCCAAGCAACTCAAGTCGGCGCGGGCGTAGGCAACGTTATTGCGGTTGGCGAGGGTGAAGTTCACCATCAACGGCGCAAGGCCCTGTATAGGGCTCGCGCTGAAGGCAAAGGCGGCCTGGCCGTTGCGCGTGACGCTGATGGTTTGGGTGGTGCTCTTACCGTCGGGTGTGGTGACTGTAATCGTAAGCGTGTTGGCTCCAGGGGCGAGCGGGACGTTGCTCACGACGAAGCGGCCATCGGGACCAATAGTGCCCACGATCCCATTCACCGTGATGGAGGAATTGGGTGGCGCTTGCACCGTGCCCGTGATCGTGAGGGTATCGTCGGTAATGACGGCACCGTCGGTAAGGCCCGTGACGGCAATAGTGGGCGCGGTTAGCACGGTTACGGTGACCGGGGACGAGGTCGTCACCAACCCGGCTGCGCTCGTTGCCCTAGCGGTGAGCGTGTAGGTTCCTACGGCCACATTGGTCCACACGTAGTTGTAGGGGCTGCTGGTGGCGGTGCTTAACAAGGTCGTGCCTTGATAGAAATCAACCTTGCTCACGCTACCGCCAGAAACAGAAGCGTCCGCGGTGATATTGATCGTCGCCGGAGCGATGAAGAACGTACCGCTCGATGGCGCAGTGAGATTCACCACAGGCGGGGAGTTGACCGTAACGCTCACGGGCGTAGAGAGGCTAGAGGCGTTCGCCGCATCGCCGCTGTAGCGTGCGGTAATCGAATGCGCTCCGGGGGCCAGCGTGGAGACGGTGAGGCTTGCGCTCGTACCGGAGAGATTAACCGTCCCAAGTCCGGTACTACCGTCGTTAAAAGTCACGCTCCCGGTGGGCGCGCTTCCGGCGACAGTCGCGGTGAGTGTGACGGGTTGCCCAGCGACGAGCGTGGCTGCAGACGCGGTCAAATTGATTGTAGTCGCGGGAAGATTGGCCGAGCTTATCTTTGCCACGAACGCCTGTTCGGTCAGAGTGGGGTTGGTACTCTTAATCGGATTGACGACAGGAAAGTTCGCGGCCGTGGTATCTCCCGTGACGTAGGCGTTCAAGTTCCCATCAACGGCAATCCCAGCCCCATACTGGGCCCCGTCTGTTCCTCCCAGGTAGGTTGAATAGGCAACGGTGTTGCCCGTGGGAGAAAACTTGGTGACAAACGCAATGTCGCCCGGCCCCCTGGCGACGCCCGAGAGCGGGTTCGCGAGCGGAAAGTCCGAGGAGCCGCTCGCGCCGGTGACGTAGGCGCTGCCATTTGGGTCCACGGCGATCGCGAACGCGGCATCGGCCGTGCTGCCCCCGAGGTAGGTCGAATACACGAGGGCGCTTCCGGCGGCGTTCAGTTTCGACACGAAGGCGTTGTTGCTGCCTTCGGTGCTTCGGTTCGTGGACTGAAAGGCGTTGACCACCGGGAAGGCGGTCGAAGACGTGGTTCCGACGATGTAGGCGTTTTTCTGCGCGTCAAGCGCGATGCCGGCGGGCGAAAACAACCAAGGCTGCGCCTGGCCATCGGAGATGCAGGTTGAATAGGTGAGCGACGTGCCGGTGGAGCTGAATTTGGTCACGAAGATGCCCGGGCAGGGATAGGCGGCGATCGGATTTTTAGTCGGAAAGTTTGCACTGCCGGTGTCGCCGACGACGTAGGCGCTGCCGGTGGAGTCCACGGCGATACCGTAACCGGTCTCGCTGTCCACGCCCCCGAGATAGGTGGAATACGATAGGGCGCCGGTTGACGTCAGCTTCGTGACAAATGCCGGATAGTCGGACGGCGCGGTGCTCTTATATGCGTTCTTGACCGGGAATCCGGCGGAGGCTTGTCCCGTGATGTAGGCGTTTTTGTTCGCGTCGACAGCGATGCTTGTTGCGTAGTCGAAACCGTTTCCTCCCAGATACGTGGAGTAGACCAAGGCGTTGCCGGTCGCGTTGAGTTTAGCCACGAAGGCGTCATCCCCGCCTTTTAGCGTGCTCTGCGCCGCCGCGACTTTCGGGAAGTTGGCGGACGTCGTCTCACCCGCAATGTAGGCGCTGCCCAGGGAATCTACCGCGATGCCGTACGCCCAGTCAGAATTATTCCCGCCGACATACGTGGCGTAGATCAACGTTTTCCCATCCGGCGACAACTTAGCGACGAAAGCATCCGTGGAACCCGCGTTTGATCCTTGCACTGGGTTTACTGTTGGAAAATCCGGCGACCAAACCGAACCCGTGACATAGGCACTGCCATCGCTGCCGACCGCGATGGCGGCTCCAAATTGGTCTCCACTGCCGCCAAGGTAGGTTGAATAGATGATGAACGGATCGATCACCAGCGGCTGGCTTGGGTCGTAGGGTTGGACCTCGATACCGATCTCGCCGCCTCGCACGCGGTAGCGGCCTTCGATTAGGCGACGCTCAGCGCCGATGTTTTGGTAAACGAGCGGTTTTCGATGCGTCACCGGACCGAGAGCTGTTTGCAAAATGAGATCGCCCTGGTCGTTGAGTTGGAGTTGCGTGGCGCCATCGAAGGCGAGTCTAATTCTCGCCGGATCGGCACCCGCGTTCACCACGAGGTCGTATTCGAGCCTGCCTTCCGTGCCGTAAAAAATCTGGTCAATGCCGGGGTAGACGTCGTGGTGTTTGACCTTGGCGTAGTGGGGAACGTCGGTGATCCATTTCTTTGGGTCGTTGCCGATCAGGTAATGGCTCTTGGTTTCAAGCAGCTCGAGCCCTTCGACTGGGGGGTTGGGTTGCGCACCCACAAGCGACATGCGTACCACCGTGGATGGCGGCCCTACATCCAGCGCGCTCGCGACCGAATCGGCGTTACGTTGCGCGGCTCGTGATCGGGGGCCGGCTTTCCTTGCGCCAGCAAGTGTATTGTCTTCGCGCGCTGACTTGTGTTTTGGGTTTCGCAGAGCCAGTACCGTTTCGCGAGGTGTGAGAAACACCGCATGTCCCGCGCTACGCGTCAGGAACTTTACCGATTCATGAGTTTGACCTTGGTTCAGTTCAAAGCTTAGCGGTATGCGTCCGTAGACTTGCGCCCCGATGACACTCGCGGATTCGGACGTTTTGAGTGGCACTGAGTCTGTGGGCGTTGCGACCGGGGGCGTAGGCGCGGCCGAAGTGCCCGGCGCATTGGCCGAGTTCGGCGCCAAACTGACGGTGCCGACCGTAATGCCATTGCTGGGGTTGGAGACACGTCCGACAGGATCGGGCGCCTTAGGCTTCGGAGTAGTGGGTGCTTTCGGCGCAGCGACCGGGGGCATATTAATTGGAGCGCCACCATTTGTCACGCCACTGCCGCCGGGTTGGGGACTCTTCTGGCTTAAGTCAATCGTAGCGAGAAGTTCTCCCGTCGCCGAAAAGCGAAACAGCGTGTCCTGGACTGCAAGCCAAACGTTTTGGTTGATAGGTTCAAAGACAAGGGTATCTGGGTTTTGAATCTTTTGTGCGCGCAGGTCGAGGGTCGTCATAAGATTGCCGGCGCGGTCGAATTGCAGAAGGCTTGCGTTGGCGACGAGCCAAAGTTCTCCGGTAAAGGGGTTTAAGGCGAGTGGCGGCGTGGCGCCCTGCTCTCCCGCGGTGTTCGCGTCGCCATTACCTTCTTTCGGCAGTGCAATCGTTCGTGAAGTTTGGGCGGGATCGAGAAGATTAACTCGAACCAGAGTTTGTTCACTTCCGACCCAAGCGACACTACCCACGCTATCAATGGCAAGATTGGTGAAGTTCTGTCCCGTGCTCTTCAAGTCAATGTCTTTTAGTGACGCTCCTTGAGTGGAGAGATGGATCAGTGAAGTTTGGGTAAGGATCCACGGACTCCCATCGAGGCCGGAAGCAAGGGAGCGGATCGCATCGGGAGCAGTCCATTGAGACAGTGTCATCCCCTGGGCATCGAGGTGCAGCAGAGTTTTATCGGCGGCGATCCAAAGGCTTGCGTCATCGGGGTTGACGCGAAGCCATTCGGTTTGGTCTGCCGCATTTCCGAGCGCGGGCAGATCAAGTTTAAGGACGGGATTGCTATTGGCGTCGAACTTAAGAAGTGAATCCTGGGTCAGTATCCATAGCTCACCTTCCCAGGCGGCAGGGGCAAGTGCTTTCGGTTCCTGCGCGAGGGCAATGGTTTGACTTATCTGGTTGGTGGCGAGGTCTATGCGGCTGACGCTTTGACCGCTTGCGATCCATATCCCGTTTGCTGACGCTGCGAGCCTTACGGGAACCGGGGGAGACGAGCGGCTTATTCCTGTGACGCACAGGACCGTGACGATGGCGAGAATGACGCCGAGCGAGGATCGCGCGCGGCCGCGGCGCACCAACGCAAGGAAAGAGTGGATTACCGAACTGACCTGACGATGTACTCCCATCCCTGACTCCCTGTACGGTTATTGCTGTTTGTCACCGCCTTCTTATTTTTCTTAACTGATCCTTCTTCATGTCCCGTGAGACGAGGGACATGTGCGAAAAATACGCGCATGTCGGACTTTCTGTCAAGTGACATTTTCTGCTTTGCTACCTGGCATATCGCGGATCTATCGTTTCCAATGCGTTACCGGCGAAAGCGAGTAGTGCCTTCACCCCCCCCCGCGGGAAAGTTACATCAAAACGACGTCGTACTGCTCCTGGTGGTAGAGCGGGTCCACCTTGAGTTGGATCGGTCGGCGGATAAATTCCTGGAGGTTCAACAGGCTGGTTGCTTCCTCGTCCACGAGCATGTCCACAACCAGCTGGGAGGCCACCACCATGTATTCGTTCGCGCCATATTGACGCGCCTCGCGCAGAATCTCGCGAAAAATCTCATAACAAACGGTCTGCGGCGTTTTCAGCACACCGCGGCCCTGGCATACGGGGCAGGGCTGGCACAGCACGTGCTCCAGCGATTCACGTGTACGTTTACGTGTCAGCTCCACCAATCCAAGCGGCGACATTTCGGTGAGGTGCACCTTCGTGCGGTCGCGTGCCAGCGCCTTCTCGAGCGCGCGCAGCACCTGGCGCTTGTGCTCGGCGTCTTCCATGTCAATGAAATCGAGGAGAATGATGCCACCCAGATTGCGCAGCCGCAGTTGCCGCGCGATCGCCTGCGCCGCTTCGAGGTTGGTTTTGAATAGCGTCTCCTCGAGATTGTGCTTGCCGACGTAAGTACCGGTGTTGACGTCCATCGTCGTGAGCGCCTCAGTCTGATCAATCACCAGATGGCCGCCGGATTTCAACAGCACCTTGCGCGCCAGCGCCCTCTGGATCTCGTCCTCGACCGAGTAGAGATCGAAGATCGGCCGCTCGCCGGGATAATGTTCGATGCGTTGGTGAACTTCGGGGATGAACTCCTGCGCAAACTCGCGCGCCTTGCCGAAAAACTCGCGCGAGTCAATGCGGATCTTTTCCACCTCGTCGCGCACGAGATCGCGCATCGCGCGCAACGCCAGCGGCAATTCCTCGTGGATCGGCTCGCCCGGTTGAGCGTTGTCGATGCGCTCCTGGCACGCCGCCCAAAGCCGGCGCAGATAGCGAATGTCCTTTTGGATTTCCTGTTCATCGACCGTCTCCGCCAACGTGCGCAGGATGTAGCCGCCTTCGTCGCCCGCTTCCATCGCCGCACGTACGAGGTTGCGCAGGCGCTCGCGCTCGGCATCGTCGCCGATTTTTTGCGAAATACCGATGTGGTTGCTGTAGGGCATGTAAACGAGGTAGCGCGCGGGCAACGTCAACTGCATGGTCAGCCGCGCGCCCTTGGTGCCGAGCGGGTCTTTCATCACCTGCACAACAACTTCTTGGCCCTCGCGTAGTCGTCCGTGGATCGGCGGGGCAGTGGCGCCATTATCATTGAGCAGATCCGAGGCATGCAGAAACGCGGTACGCTCTTGTCCGATATCCACGAACGCCGCCTGCATGCCGGGCAAAATACGCGCTACACGTCCTTTATAGATATTGCCGACAATTCCACGGCTACCCGCGCGCTCGATGTGCACCTCTTGCAGCACGCCGTTCTCCACGACCGCCACGCGCGTTTCCTGCGGTGTAACGTTGATTAGTATCTCTTCGCTCACGTTCGCGAGCGTCTGCCGGTTCTACCTGCCATCCCTGGCGGTACGCTTCGATCACGACGGTCCCCAGCCGATACATCCGTGTATCGGCGTTCGGCGGCACGAATGTACGTTAAGTACATTCGTGAAGACTCCGCCTCACCCTGCGGCGTCACGTTGATGAGGATCTCTTCGCTCACGATAGTGTTAGTCCAGCCTGACGGAACAACTGCGCCAGTTCGTAAAGCGGCAATCCCATCACACCCGAGTAGCTGCCTTCGAGCCGCTCGATATTTGCCGCCGCGCGCCCCTGGATCGCGTAGGCCCGGCCTTGTCCACGGGCTCGCCGGTTGCCCAGTAGCTTTCAATTTCACCCTCGGTCATCGACGCGAAAGTTACGCGGCTGCGCGACAACACTGTGTACTCGCGTCCATCGCACACGAGCGCCAGCGACGCGCGTCTCGATCAGGTTCGACGGCGCAACTTCGAAAGCCACCCCGAGTTGGCGCAACAGATCCCGACGACGCGGCGAGGCGGAAGCAAGGTAAAACATGGATGTCTTTCTTATTCCCCCGCTCCCGCTTGCGCATGCACTCGCCGACAGCTATCAAATGGATCTGCACGGTATGAAAACCTAACGCGGAGGCGCAAAAACATAGGGATATTGAAACCCGCCAACCGCAACCAGTGCTTGTGTTGTTGTTCTTTTTCGCCTTCGCGCGGAGTCGTTACGTTTTCCCCAAACTGACACGCTTACCGTCGGACCAGAGTTTTTCCAGGTTGTAGAAGTCGCGCGTCTGCGGGCGCATGACGTGCACCACCACGTCGCCAAAATCAATCAACACCCATTCGCCGACTTTTTCGCCTTCCACGCCGATCGCACGAATACCGCGGCCGCGCATGTTGTCGATCACCTTATCGGCCACCGACTGCACGTGACGCGTGGAGGTGCCGCTCAGGACAATCATATAGTCAGTGAAGCCGGAAACTTTGCGAACATCCAATACCGTAATGTCCTGCGCCTTGGCGTCCACCAGGGCATCGACAATGAGTTTCCGCATCTGTCCCGTACGCATTAGTCTTTCGAATTCAGATAAATGCGGTGGCTATGGATGAACTCCCAAACTGCCTTGGGCAGCCACGCCTGCACCGGTTCGTGCCGTGCAATGGCCCCCCGCACACGCGTGCCGGAGACAACCTGCGGGGTCACCGGTTGGAACAGCAACTTCCCCGCAGCAAGACGCGCGAGTTCCGCGGGCGCTTGCGCAAGCCGCAAGCGCTCCCACTGCGGCAATGATGTTGTCACCGGCAACTCCCAACCGGGACGGTGCATTACGACGAGGTGAGCCAGATCGGGAATTCGCTCCCATTCATGCCAAGTCTCGAAGCCGCGGAAGGCGTCCGATCCCATCAGGAGGCATAGCGGCCGCTCCCCCAGTTCGGCACGCAGCGACTCGAGCGTGTCCACGGTATACGACGGTCCACGGCGCCCAAGCTCGCGGTTGTCGGCGACGAAGCCGGGAAATTCCGTGCACGCCAGACGCACCATTTCCAGGCGCTCTTCGGCACTCGCCACCGGCGCTGGCCGGTGCGGCGGCTGACCCGCGGGAATGAGCCGCAGCTCCGAAAGCGCGAGCGCACGCATCGCCTCTTGTGCCGGACGAAGGTGGCCATAGTGGACGGGATCGAAGGTGCCGCCAAGAATACCGATCATTTAAAATAGCAAGTTACAAGTTTCAAGTAGCAAGTAAAAACCTGTTCTTGTTACTTGCTACTTGCCACTTGCTACTCG
>JBGPGJ010000012.1:0-14023 GCA_041483795.1 Sulfurifustaceae bacterium | reverse complement strand
AGCTATTCGACGCCGTGGCGCGTGCGCGATCTCAGCCTGACCGGCGCCTTCGTCGAGATGGATGCGACGCAACTGCCGGACGGCGCGTACGTCGAGATCGTGCTGCGCTACCGTTACAAGAATAAAACTGTTGAGCATCGCATCCCGGCGACCGTTACGCGCACGGCGCCAGACGGCGCTGCGCTCACCTTCGGTCACTACGACGATCGGACCTATACCGATCTTGCTAACTTGCTCTACGCGTTGTAGCGGTTAGCGACGGGTCACGCTTTTCCTGCAGGGTTTGCTTTGCGGCAACCGCACGCCTCGTGGCGGGCGCGGCTTTATCGTCAAACGTTCTTGCGGAATTCCGTCGTGAAAGCAGCGGCGCGTTCTGGAGCAAGGGACGCGGCATCGTTCTGCGCAAACGCAAAGCCGCAAAAACATAATGCGGCGCGCTGCGGCAACACCGCGTGGCACTTGGGACATTCCTTGATGTCTATGCCGGCCGCGTGCATGACCTTCTCGACCTTGGACGCCTGTGCGGCGGAGAATTCTTGTGTCGGTTGTAGCGAGGCTGCGGGCGTCGCCGCCGGTTCGGCACTTGGACTTTTCTCCACACCTAGTTCGCCACGTGCCGCGCGCGCGGCCTTTCTGATCTCGGCCACCTTGGCCGATTGCGCCTCGATCTCGGCGCGCAGCTCGCGCACCTCCGAGAACGCCTGCATCAGCTTGTTGGCCTTGTCGAGATTCTTCGGCTCGTTCACGAGTGCGGCCTGAACGGTTTCCATCTGCGCCAACGCCTGGCTGACGCGCGCGTTGAGATATTCCTTGAGTAATTCTTCCTGCGCCGCTCGTTCTTCAGGCAGCAGCTCGGTTTCTTGAACTTCGTTTTCGAAGGAATAATCACACCGGCACCGGTCGGTATCGAGGGCAACCAGTGTTGAGCAGGATGGACAAACCTTTTGGTAGATACTACGCGCTGACATGGTAGATCCTTGGGAGAGCAACGGGGACGGATTCCGTACCCACATTCCAAGTTTAAGCCACCCTGATTAGCTGTTGCCTTCGCGGCCGGTCAAATGGCGCCGACCGTAACACGGTGTCCGACGGGCGGCATGTTGTGATATGTTGCACACGTTTTTTCGGCCGGATTTTTCGGCCAGCCGCCGTAGTTGTGGACAGGCCGCGCGCCACCCGATAATGATCGCCCCGCAATAAAAACGAGTCCAAGATGACTTCACAGAAAGCACGTATCGGTATTGTCACGGTGTCCGATCGCGCCAGCCGCGGCGAGTATCAGGATCTGAGCGGTCCGGCCATCGTGGAATGGCTCGGTCAGGCGCTGGTGACACCGTGGGAAGCGGTGACCCGGCTTGTGCCCGACGAGCGAGCGCAAATCGAGCGTGCGCTCAAAGAACTGTGCGATGTCGAAAGTTGCTGCCTGGTCGTGACTACCGGAGGCACCGGACCCGCACCGCGCGACATGACACAGAGGCGACGCTGGCGATTGCGGATAAAGAGATGCCTGGTTTCGGCGAGCAGATGCGCGCGGTGAGTTTAAAGTACGTACCGACGGCAATTCTTTCACGCCAGGTCGGTGCGATTCGCGGCAAGTCGCTGGTGCTAAACCTGCCGGGTCAACCGAAGGCGATCAAAGAAACGTTCGACGGTGTCTTCGCCGCCGTGCCGTATTGCATTGATCTTATCGGTGGGCCTTACATCGAGACACGCGAGGAAGTCGTAAAGACATTCCGACCGAAGTCGGCGCTGAAACCGACTGGATGAGAAAAGGAGGGCGACGCAGGGCATCGCCCTCTCGCGGGAATTACTTCTTGTCGAGGCTGTAGCCGCCCGATCCAAAGGCCATGATGTAGAGCAACGCGCCCATCATGGAGATGTTTTTCAGGAACATGATCTGATTGATCATTTGCTGATCCACCGGCATCGCCCAGAAATTGTGAAACAGCAAACTGACGGGGATCATCCAAAGAAATAGTGCGGTGGCGCCGAGACGCGCCTTCCAACCGAGAATCAGCATTAACGCACCGCCAATCTCAATGATAATGGTGATAACCAACAACACCTCGGTCACGGGCAATCCCTTGCTCGCCATATAACCAGCAGTGCCCTGAAAGCCGGTGACCTTGCCGATACCCGAAATCAGAAAAATTAACGCTACCATGCAGCGTCCGATCACGGGGCCGAACTTCGAGATGACTTCGTTCATTTTTATGTCTCCTAGTGTGGATGGATGACTAGAAACTATTCCAACATACCGCCCTCATCCTACCTTGTTCCCGCCTAAGGAGCACAAGAATCCTGTGCGCCCGTTGGGGAGAGAGGGAGACCGCCGCGGTCGCGGCGGCTGGTGAGGAAGTTTATCCGTCGGCGCTATTCGAAATGGCTTCCGCCGACGATAAATTTACGCGACTTTGCGGCTGCGGCTAGAGACGAATTGAAGCGCCGCTTGCGTCACCCGTGTCCCCAGGTTCGCTGCCGTGCGTAGATCGGCCGGCGTGGGCGCCACTTCCGGGCCTTGATCGGTATTGGATTGGGCCATGGCGCCGAGGTAGCTGCCCAGGCGGTTCAGGTCCTCCGGCGTGCCGGTGCTCGAGTTGTTACCCGGCATGAGCCCGAGGTTGATCCAGTGCATGCCGTGCTGCGCGGCGAAGATCGCGAGGCTCACAAGCGTGTTTAACTTGTCGCCGTTCTGGCTGGCGGAATTGGTGAAGCCGGCGGCGAGTTTGTCTTTCCATTTTTGTTGCGCCCAGACCTTGGAACTGGCTTCCATAAACGTCTTGAATCCGGCCGAGGGACCGCCCATGTACGTCGGGGATCCAAAGATAATGGCATCCGCGGCCTCGAGATCCTGCCAGTGTTTATCTACCTCTTCGGTGCGAACCAGCGTGACGCGCGTGCCAGGGACGGCAATGGCGCCATCGGCGACCGCTTGTGCCTGTTTGGCGGTGTGACCGTAACCGCTGTGGTAAACGACGGCAACGTTTGTCATGGTGTGTCTCCTGTGAGAAGGTTTGCAGTAATCGTTATGCAAGATCGAAAAGCAGGCATTCCGTGCCGGCGATTACAGCCAGGTCAACGCGCGTTTCGTTTTCAATGCGCGCGCCATCGCCCGTGTGCAGCGGCGTTTGGTTCGCGCGCAGCGCACCACGCGCGACGTGTAGATAGGCGCGTCGTTCCGGCGCGAGGGGTTGTGCGATCGTCCGAGTGTTATCGAAGCGTGCGGCGTAGATAAACGCATCCTGATGAATTATCACCGATCCATCGCGTCCATCCGGCGAGGCGATCAACCTCAGCTGATCCGCAAGCTCCGCCGGAGCGAAGTGCTTCTGTTCGTAGCTCGGCGGGAGCCCGTTCGTATGCGGCTGGATCCAGATTTGCAGAAAATGCACGGCCTCGGTCTTCGAAGGGTTCGCCTCGCTGTGCTGTACGCCGGTACCGGCGCTCATACGTTGCGCGTCGCCGACGCGAATCACCGAGCCGTTACCCATGCTGTCGCGGTGCTCCAATGCGCCTTCGAGGACGTAAGTCACAATCTCCATATCACGATGACCGTGACGCGGAAAGCCTTGTCCCGGCTGGACCCGGTCTTCGTTCAACACCCGTAGTGCGCTGAAGTTCAAATGCGCGGGATCGTAGTAGTCGGCGAACGAGAAGCTATGATAAGTATCGAGCCAGCCGTGGTTGGCATGGCCGCGGTCTTCGCTTGCACGTATTTGAATCATGTTCTTTGTCGGGCCTGTACCCACATGCTTGTAGAATAGTTCTTGTGATCCCCGAACTCATAGCGAAGAATTCCGGTTAACTCGTTCAAACCGATTGAATAAGCGTGCGCCTGACTCTCGATGCCCTGACGGTTCTCGACGCGATTGACCGCAAGGGTAGTTTTGCCGCGGCGGCGGAGGCGTTGCACCGCGTGCCCTCGGCGGTGACGTATGCGGTACAGAAGCTGGAACAAGAGCTCGATGTATCGCTCTTCGACCGCAGCGGTCATCGCGCGCAACTGACCGAGGCTGGGCGCGAGTTGTTGCGCGAGGGCAGGTACTTGTTGAATGCCGCCGCCGAATTGGAAGCACGGGTCAAGCGCGTGGCTACGGGGTACGAGGTCGAACTGCGCGTAGCGGTGAACGACCTGATTCCGATGCAACGATTCTTCCCTGTGGTCGAGGAGTTTTATCGCGAGCAATGCGGCACGCGCCTCAAGATTCTGGTCGAGGTGTTCGGCGGGACCTGGGACGCGTTGGTCTCGGGCCGGGCAGATCTGGCGATTGGTACCCCGGGCGATGGTCCCGTCGACGGCGGTTACAGCACGCGTTTATTCGGTAACGTGGAGTTTCTGTTTATGGTCGCGCCGACACACCCGTTGGCCTCCGCCTCCGAGCCGCTCAAGCCCGAGGACATCTTGCCGTATCGCGCGGTTGCCGCCGCCGATAGCTCGCGCAATCTGCCGCCGCGCACCGCGGGATTGCTCGACGGGCAGAACGTACTCACCGTTCCGGATATTCGGCACAAGATCGCCGCGCAGTGCGCGGGCTTGGGCGTGGGTTATCTGCCCGTGCATCTCACACGCGTCGAAGTGCAGACGGGCCTGCTAGTGCCAAAACAGGTCGCCGAGCACAGACCGGAGACTCCGCTTTTCATCGCCTGGCGCACGGCGCACAACGGCAAGGCGCTCACGTGGTTTCTGCGGCGACTCGAAGATCCGTTCCTGCAGCAGCAGTTGCTCGCTTAGGAAAAACTTTGGATAAGTCCGTTATCCTGGGGAAAGCCGGAGTCCGGGATTTGGATATAGGCTCATACGCAGGCATTAATGAATGCCGGTTCCCGGCCTACCTCGTGTCGGAACAGGTTTCGTCGGTATAGCGAAATTTTACTTTGCACAGCTGTTCTCGAATTTGTAACGTTAGGAATACGATCATGCAAAACGACCCCGTAGTCATCGTCTCCGCTGTCCGCACGCCCATCGGGGCATTCCAAGGCGATTTTCAACTCCTGACCGGCACCGAACTCGGTGCCGTCGCGGTGCGTGCCGCGGTCGAGCGCGCCAGACTCAATCCCGAGCAGATCGAGGAGGTGATCCTCGGCTGCGTGCTGCCCGCGGGCTTGGGCCAGGCACCCGCGCGCCAGGCTGCGCTCGGCGGCGGTCTGCCGCTTGCCACCGCCTGCGCCACGATTAACAAGGTATGCGGTTCGGGCATGAAAGCCGTGATGTTGGCGCACGATCTACTGCGCGCCGGCACCAACGAGATCATGTTGGCCGGGGGTATGGAAAGCATGACTAATGCACCGTATCTGTTGCCGAAGGCGCGCGCGGGGTACCGCATGGGGCACGGCCAAGTGCTCGATCACATGTTCCTCGACGGCCTGGAAGACGCTTACGACAAGGGTTGCGCGATGGGCGTGTTTGCCGAGGACTGCGCGGGCAAGTACCAGTTCAGCCGCGCCGAGCAGGATGCCTTCGCCATCGCCTCGACCCAGCGCGCGCAAAAGGCCAATACCGACGGCAGTTTCACGTGGGAGATCGCGCCCGTGACGGTCGTTTCGAGAAAAGGCGAAGTGAAAGTCGCCAAGGACGAGCAACCGTTCAAGGCCAACCTAGACAAGATTCCCACGCTCAAGCCCGCGTTCCGCAAGGACGGCACGGTCACGGCTGCGAGTTCAAGTTCGATTTCCGACGGCGCCGCGGCGTTGATCCTGATGCGCCGCTCGACGGCGGATAAATTGGGTGTCAAGCCGCTCGCCGTCATCGTTGGGCATTCGAGCCACTCGCACGAGCCGAAATGGTTTACCACCGCGCCCGTGGGTGCGATCAAGAAACTCTTCGACAAGACCGGCTGGAGCGCGGACCAGGTGGATTTGTACGAAATCAACGAAGCCTTCGCCGTGGTGACCATGGCAGCGATGAAGGAGCACCGTCTGCCCCACGACAAGGTCAATGTCCACGGCGGCGCCTGCGCGCTCGGCCATCCGATCGGCGCCTCCGGCGCGCGTATTTTGGTGACGCTGTTGGGCGCGCTGCAGAAATACAATCTCAAGCGCGGTGTGGCGGCGCTGTGCATTGGCGGCGGCGAGGCGACCGCGATGGCCATCGAACGAATCGCCTAGTTAGTTCGTCGAACAACTTTACTTTGAAATTTTGGCAAGCGGCGCCCGATGTTATCGGGCTCCAATCTCCGAAAGATATCCGATGTTGCCGGCGTTTACTCCTCAGCTTTGAAGCTCCGGGCGACCGCGGAAGTACTCCAGTGCCTCCGGGTTGGCCAGCGCTTCGATATTTTTCACCGGCTCGCCGTGCACCACGTTGCGCACCGCCAGCTCGACGATTTTGTTGTTTTTAGTGCGCGGAATGTCCGCTACCTGCACGATCTTTGCCGGTACATGGCGCGGCGTCGTGTTATCGCGGATGGTCTGCTTGATCCTGACGATCAACGCCTCGTTTAGGACCAGCCCCTCGCGCAGACGCACGAACAGGACCACGCGAACGTCGCTATCCCAATTCTGGCCGATCACCAGCGATTCCACTACGTCGGGTAGTTTCTCCACCTGGCGGTAGATTTCAGCCGTGCCGATACGCACGCCGCCCGGATTAAGCACCGTATCCGAGCGACCGTAAATGATCATGCCGTCGTGGGCGGTAAGTTCCACGTAATCGCCATGACACCAGACGTTGGGATATTTATCGAAATAGGCGGCGTGATATTTTTTGCCGTCTGGATCGTTCCAAAATCCAATCGGCATGGTTGGAAACGGCCGAGTACAGACGAGTTCTCCTTTCTGTCCTCGCACCGATTTGCCATCGTCATCGAAAACCTCGACCTTCATGCCGAGCGCCCGGCATTGAATCTCTCCGCGCCAGACGGGCAAAAGGGGATTGCCACCGACAAAGCAGGCGAGTAGATCGGTGCCGCCGGAAACTGACGAAAGGCAAACGTCGCGTTTGATGCTGCGATAGACGTAGTCGAATGCCTCCGGCAACAGAGGACTGCCGGTGGACAGAATAGTGCGCAGTTTTTCCAGCTTGTGCGTCTTGATCGGTTCCAAGCCTTCCTTGGCGATGGCGTCAATGAATTTCGCCGACGTGCCGAAATGAGTCGTACCCTCGGTTTCGGCGTAGTCGAACAGAATGGTTCCGCGCTCGCCGATAAAGGGCGAGCCGTCGTATAGCATCAGCGTCGCGCCCGCGGCGAGGCCCGAGACGAGCCAATTCCACATCATCCAACCGCAGGTTGTGAAATAGAAAAGCTTATCGTCGGGCTTGATGTCGCAGTGCAGGCGATGTTCCTTGGCGTGCTGCAACAACGCGCCGCCGGCACAGTGCACGATGCACTTCGGCACACCGGTGGTGCCGGAGGAATACATGATGTAGAGCGGATGCCCGAACGGTAACTGGTTAAAGGGAATCTCGATTTCACGCGCATGCGGCGCGACAACGTCGGCATACATCTTCGCGGCGTGGATTCCGTTTAAGTTGTGTTGCGTATGAACGTAGGGAACGATCACTACGCGCTGTACCGAGGGTAGCTTGGCGATGATTGCGCCCACCTTCGTCAGGCAATCGATGCTTTTCCCCTTGTGGTAATAGCCGTCGGCGACGATCAGCACCTTGGGTTCGATTTGGCCGAAACGGTCGAGCACGCCCTGTACGCCGAAGTCCGGCGAGCAGGAAGAAAAGATCGCGCCGATGCTCGATGCGGCAAGCATGGAAACGACGGTCTCCGGCATGTTGGGCATGAAGGCCGCGATACGATCGCCCGGCTGTACACCCTGTGCCTGCAGCGCCGCGGCTAGTTGCGCCACGGCGCGGTAGAGTTCGTCGTGGGACAGGCGGCGCTTAACCTTGTCCTCACCCCAAAATACCAGCGCGTCCGATGGACCGCGGCGGCGCAGAAGGTTCTGGGCGAAATTGAGACGTGCGTCGGGAAACCATTGGGCGCCAGGCATCTTGTCGCCGCCTATGAGCACGCGCTCGCCGCGGCGCGCGGAAATGATTTCGCAAAAATCCCAGACCGACGTCCAAAAATGCTCCAGACACCGAATGGACCATTGGTACAGCGCGTCGTACTCGAAGATGTTTTTTTCCCAGCGGACGTTTACATCGCGCATGAAGGCGCTCATATTGGCGGCAGTAATGCGCGCCGCCGAGGGTTGCCACAAGGGTTGGTTGCTCATTAAGGCTGGCGGGCTTGGTGGATTGTTCGAAATAACGTTGCTCAAACCGATACAATGTTACAACACCTCGGTAAATTAAGTAGCGTCTGAAAATAAGCTTGGCATTTGCAGAGGAACGCGGCACCACGAATTCCGCCCTCGCCACGGGCGGCGGTAATACTACGGAACGCGGACGAAATGGGTGACGATTATCTGCTTGAAGCGCGCAACCTGACGAAGGAGTTCAAGGGTTTCGTCGCGGTCAAGGATGTCAGCCTTAAAGTTCGCCGTGGCGCCGTCCATGCGCTGATCGGCCCCAACGGCGCCGGCAAGACCACGTTCTTTAATTTGCTGACCAAGTTCCTCGCGCCTACCGGCGGCAGCATTCATTACAACGGCGAGGACATCACCCACGAGAGGTCGGCTGAAATCGCGCGTCGTGGCATCGTGCGCTCGTTCCAGATTTCCGCTGTCTTTCCCCACCTGACGCTGCTCGAGAACGTACGCGTCGCCCTGCAACGCAGGCGCGGTCACTCGTTCTATTTTTGGCGCTCGGAGAATGTGCTTGCGGAGTTGAACGGGCGCGCGCGGGAGTTGTTGGAGGCGGTCGGATTGTCGGCGTACGAGCATGTCACCGCGGTCGAACTGCCGTACGGGCGCAAGCGCGCGCTCGAGATCGCGACTACGCTCGCGCTTGAGCCGGACATGATGCTACTCGACGAGCCGACCGCGGGCATGACGCACGAGGACGTGGAACGCATCGCCGCCCTGATCAAGCGGGTCGCGATCAACCGCACGGTGCTGATGGTCGAACATAACTTGAGCGTCGTCGCCAATCTTTCCGACCACATCACCGTGCTTGCGCGCGGGGAAATCATCGCCGAAGGCGACTACGAGTCGGTGTCGAGGAACCCCGACGTGATTCAGGCCTACATGGGGTCCGAGCATGCCTGAAGCCGCACGCGCTGCTACCGTCACGCCCCTGCTTTCGGTCCGCGACCTGAACGCGTGGTACGGCGAGTCGCACATCCTGCACGGTACCAGCTTCGAGGTATACCGCGGCGAGGTCGTGACCTTGCTCGGGCGCAACGGCGTGGGCAAGACCACCACGCTCAAGTCCGTCATGGGCATGGTTCCGCGCCGCGAGGGATCGATTCGCTTCGACGAGCAGGAGGCAATCGCGCTGCCGTCGAATCGCGTCGCCCGGCTTGGCATCGCGTTTTGTCCCGAGGAGCGCGGCATCTTTGCCAGTCTCAACGTCAAGGAAAACCTGTTGTTGCCCCCGGTGCTGCGCGCGGGTGGCCTCACGGTGGAGCAGATCTTCGAACTGTTTCCCAACCTGAAGGAGCGGCTTACCAGTCAGGGCACCAAGCTGTCGGGCGGCGAGCAGCAGATGCTCGCCATCGGGCGTATCCTGCGCACCGGCGCGCGACTGCTGCTGCTGGACGAGCCGACCGAGGGGCTGGCGCCGGTGATCGTGCAACAGATCGGCCGTACCATTTCGCGGCTCAAATCGCAGGGATTCACCATCCTGTTGGTCGAGCAAAATTTCCGTTTTGCCGCACGCGTGGCGGATCGGCACTACGTGATGGAAAACGGCGGCCGCATCGTTGATATGATTCCCAACGCCGAAATTCAATCCAACCTGGGTAAGCTGCACGATTACCTGGGAGTGTGAGCAACGTAGCCATCACCATTCCCATCACTACAAGAGGAGACAGTCATGATCAAACGTGGGTTATTCGTCGCCGCCTCGCTGGCGTTCGCCGTCGGCGTGGCACAAGCAGAGATTTCGGACGGGGTAGTGAAGATCGGCGTGCTCAACGATCAATCGGGCACGTACGCCGATTTGGCCGGACCGGGTTCGGTAGTCGCCGCGCGCATGGCGGTTGAGGATTTCGGCGCCGCGAAGAAGGGCATGAAGGTGGAAATCCTGGTCGCCGATCACCAGAACAAGCCCGACGTCGGCTCGACCATCGCGCGCCAGTGGTACGACGTGGACAAGGTGGACGTGATCATGGACGTGCCGACCTCGTCGGTGGTCCTGGCCGTCAACCAGATCACCAAGGAGAAGAACAAGGCGCTGATCGTGTCGACCGGCGCGACCTCCGACCTCTCGGGCAAGGCGTGCACGCCGAACTCGATTCATTGGACCTACGACACCTGGGCGCTCGCCAACGGCACCGGCAGCGCTATCGTCAAGACCGGCGGTGACAGCTGGTTTTTCCTAACCGCCGACTATGCCTTTGGCCACGCGCTCGAGCGCGATACCGAGGCCGTGGTTCTGAAGAACGGTGGCAAGGTGATCGGCAAATTGCGCCATCCGTTTCCGACCGCCGACTTCTCGTCGTTCCTGCTGCAGGCGCAGGCCTCGAAGGCCAAGATTATCGGCTTGGCGAACGCCGGCGCCGATACCACCAACGCGATCAAGCAAGGCGCCGAATTCGGCATCGTGAAAGGCGGTCAGCAGTTCGCCGGGTTGCTGGTGTTCCTCACCGACGTGCATGCGCTGGGCCTGGAAAAGGCGCAGGGGCTGCTGCTCACGGAGGCGTTCTACTGGGACCTCAATGCGCAGACCCGGGCCTGGTCGCAGCGCTTTGCCAAGCTGCACAAGGGCGCGATGCCGACGATGGCGCAGGCGGGGGTGTACTCGGCGACGCTGCATTACCTGAAGGCGGTCGAGGCGATTAAGTCCGACGACGGCCCAAAGGTGATCGAGCAGATGAAGAAGATGCCGAGCGAAGACCCGGTGTTCGGCAAGGGCCGCGTGCGCCAGGACGGTCGCCACATCCACAACATGTACCTGTTCGAGGTTAAGAAGCCGTCGGAGTCGAAGGGCGCTTGGGACTACTACAAGCTGCGCGCGACGATACCGGCCGAAGAGGCGTTCCGTCCGGAGAAAGATGGCAACTGCCCGTTGGTGAAATAATATAAGTTGGGCGACGATTGAACGCTGGACCGCATCCTGCCGGGGCGCACAATGCGCCGCGGCAGGAATATCGGGAGATTAAATGTCGCAGCCAAGAAAATAATAAATGGACACCCTCTTCGGTGTTCCCACACAAGCCTTGTTCGGCCAGCTTCTGATCGGCCTGATCAACGGTTCGTTCTACGCGCTGCTTTCACTCGGACTGGCGGTGATCTTCGGCCTGTTGAATATCATCAACTTCGCTCACGGTGCGCAGTACATGATGGGCGCCTTCTGCGCTTATTTTCTGCTTACCAAGCTCGGCGTAAATTATTGGTGGGCGCTTGTGATCACGCCGGTGGCAGTCGGTATTACCGGCGTGATCATCGAGCGTCTAATGTTGTCGCGGTTGTACAAACTCGATCACTTGTACGGCCTGTTGCTCACCTTCGGTCTGGCGCTCGTTGTCCAAGGCCTGTTTCGCAATGAGTACGGCTCATCCGGCCTGCCGTACCCGATCGCGGACCCACTGCTGGGTGCGCAAAACCTCGGCTTTATGTTCCTGCCCAATTACCGCGCTTGGGTAATCGCCGTCTCGCTCGTGGTCTGTTTTGGCACGTGGTTCATGATCGAGAAGACCAAGCTCGGGTCGACCTTGCGCGCCGCGACCGAGAACGCCGCGCTGGTGCAAGCATTCGGCATCAACGTACCGCGCATGATCACACTCACCTACGGTTTCGGCGTGGGGTTGGCGGCGTTCGCCGGCGTCATGGCGGCACCGATCTACCAGGTGAATCCGCTGATGGGAGCGGACCTGATCATCGTCGTGTTCGCGGTAGTGGTGATCGGCGGCATGGGTTCGATCATGGGCTCGATTGTGACTGGCTTCGGCCTGGGCGTGATCGAAGGGCTGACGAAAGTTTTTTATCCCGAGGCCTCGAACACCGTGATCTTCATCATCATGGCGATCGTGCTGATGTTCAAACCCGCCGGGTTGTTTGGACAGAAATAGCGATGTCGAACAATGACTCGACGACGCTGACCGCTGCGGCCACGGTCGCCGACATGACGGCACAGCGCATCGCCTTTGCAGTGATGGTACTGTTCTTCGCGCTCGCGCCGCTCGCCGTTTATCCCGTGTTTCTGATGAAAGTAATGTGTTTCGCACTGTTTGCCTGCGCCTTCAACCTTCTCATCGGATACGGCGGACTGCTGTCCTTCGGTCATGCCATGTTTCTCGGGACCGCCGGTTATGTCTCCGCCCATGCAGCCAAGGTCTGGGGCCTTACGCCCGAACTTGCGATTCTGTTCGGCACCGGCGCCTCCGCGCTGCTCGGAGTCGTCACGGGATTGCTCGCGATCCGCCGTCAAGGCATCTACTTCGCCATGATCACCCTGGCGCTCGCGCAGATGATTTTCTTTTTCTGCGTCAAAGCGCCGTTCACCGGGGGCGAGGACGGAATTCAAGCAGTACCGCGTGGCAGACTCTTCGGCCTGATCGATCTTTCCAGCGTGACGGCGATGTATGTGGTCGTCTTCGTGATCTTTATCGGCGGCTTCCTGCTGATCTACCGCATCATCCACTCACCCTTCGGCCATGTGCTGAAGGCCATCCGCGAACACGAACCGCGTTCAACCTCTCTCGGCTATGACGCCGACCGCTACAAGCTGCTGGCGTTTGTGCTGTCGGCGACGCTCGCGGGACTTGCAGGTGCAACCAAGGCGCTGGTGTTTCAACTCGCTTCGCTCACCGACGTACACTGGACCACGTCGGGAGAAGTGATACTGATGACGTTGCTCGGCGGGCTCGGCACTGTCTTCGGCCCGGTTGTCGGCGCCTTCATCGTCGTTGGCATGGAGAACTACCTAGCGCAGCTCGGCGCCTGGGTCACGGTGGCGCAGGGCACGGTCTTCGTGATCTGCGTATTGGCCTTCCGGAGCGGTGTCATCGGCGAGCTTAGTCGAGTGTTGAAGAAATCTCTATAAAGAAAGAGCGCATCACCATGACGGTAAAGAGCTTGGCAGGAAAAATTGCGGTGGTGACGGGCGCCGCGAGCGGCGTGGGCAAGGCCATCGCGCAGCGACTGGCCGCGGAGGGCGCGCAGGTTGTGGTGGCGGATATTTCCAGCGACGGCGCGCAGGTCGCGCAGGCCTTCGGCGGTGTATTCGTGCAAGGCGATTCCGGCAAGCGTGCGGACTGCAAGAAACTGATAGACGAAACGCTCGCGCGTTTCGGCACGATTCACATCCTGGTGAACAACGCTGGGTTCCAGCACGTCTCGCCGATCGAGGAATTTCCCGAGGACATGTGGGACAAGATGCTGACGGTCATGCTCACCGCGCCGTTTCTTCTGACCCGCTACGCCTGGCCGGCGATGAAGACGCAGCGCTGGGGGCGTGTGATCAACATCGCCTCGGTCCATGGTTTGATCGCTTCACCCTACAAGGCCGCGTACATTTCCGCCAAGCACGGCCTGATCGGGCTTACACGCACCGCGGCGCTGGAGGGCGGGGCGTTCGGCATCACCGTGAATGCCATCTGCCCGGCTTATGTCCGCACGCCGCTGGTGGACAATCAGATCGCCGATCAGGCGCGCACCCGGGGCATCTCGCCGGAAGAGGTGATTGAGAAAGTCATGCTTGAACCTGCGGCGGTGAAGCGTTTGATCGAGCCGGAGGAAGTGGCGGACTTCGTTGCGTACCTATGCACCCCGAACGCGGGCGTGTTCACCGGCGCCGCCCTGACGATGGACCTGGGCTGGACGGCGCGATAGTCGTCGCGAATGCGCCATGCCGACCGTTTAACGATCCGCCGCGGGAACCGATGACGTCGTAACAGGTGTCGGATTCGATTTGTGCGGCGCATGCGGCTGCCAACCGAGCACTGCCAGCATGACAAAGAATCCCACCACGTAAGCGATGGCAACGTGCCAGCCGTGCCGTAACCACGCGCCGACGGACTTGGCT
>JBGPGJ010000011.1:0-14383 GCA_041483795.1 Sulfurifustaceae bacterium | reverse complement strand
TCAGGGTTGCCCCCATTGTCCAATATTCCCCACTGCTGCCTCCCGTAGGAGTCTGGGCCGTGTCTCAGTCCCAGTGTGACTGGTCGTTCTCTCAAACCAGTTACCGATCGTCGCCTTGGTGAGCCATTACCTCACCAACTAGCTAATCGGACGCAGGCTCATCTGATAGCGCGAGGTCTTACGATCCCCCGCTTTCCACCGTAGTGCGTATGCGGTATTAGCTCGGCTTTCGCCGGGTTTTCCCCCACTACCAGGTAGATTCCTACGCGTTACTCACCCGTCCGCCACTCTACTCGGGGTTGCCCCCTTTCGCGTTCGACTTGCATGTGTTAGGCACGCCGCCAGCGTTCAATCTGAGCCAGGATCAAACTCTCCAAGTAAAACTTGGTGTCCCCCATAACAAAACTGGGGGACGAAACTTCATAGTGACGCAAGCCGCTTACGCGGGCTTACGTCGCCTTTCGATGTAACCAAGGCTCGACATGAGCGCCCACACAAATTACTTGATCCAGATTTTTAAAGAGCGCGACCGGGACGGCCCGGTCGAGGGAGGCGAATTATACGCGTATACCCCCGGTCGTCAACGGTTTTTTCCAGATATCTAAAGGGTTTTAGCTCCAAAACCGTGGGCGAGACTTTACCTTTATGGTGTTAAGAGACCCGCGTAAAAGCCATAGTTCTGCGACGGTAAAGTCGGTTTTTATCGCACGCGAACCCGTGCAAATTTCCGTTTCCCAACCTGAAATACGTGAGTTTCTCCCGAGGAAATTTCAATCTCCGGATCCGACAGACGCTCGCCATCCATACGCACGCCTCCTTGGCGGATAAGGCGCATGGCCTCCGAGGTACTCGCTGCCAAACCTGCCTCCTTGAGCAACCTAGGCAACGCAACACCGCCATCCGCAACGACGAGTTCTGCTTCCCGCATGTCTTCGGGCATCTCGCCACGCTGGAAGCGCGCGATAAAGTTGCGCATTGCATCGCGACCCGCTTTCGGTCCGCCATGAAAACGACTGACGATTTCTTTAGCAAGCTCAAACTTGATATCGCGCGGATTGGCCCCTTCTTCGACACTGCGCTTCATCAACGCAATTTTGTCCGGGTGCTCGAACGAGAGCAGATCGAAATAACGCCACATCAATGTATCGGAGATCGACATGAGCTTCCCGAACATTTCGTCGGGCGGCTCATTGATGCCAATGTAGTTGCCGAGCGACTTCGACATCTTATTCACGCCGTCCGTGCCTTCCAGCAACGGCATCGTGATCACTACCTGCGGTGATTGACCGAAGACCTTTTGCAACTCACGGCCTACCAGCAGATTGAATTTTTGATCGGTCCCACCGAGTTCCACATCCGCCTTCATGGCAACGGAATCGTAGCCCTGCAACAACGGGTACAGAAATTCGTGAATCGCAATCGGCCGGTTCGAGGCGTAGCGTTCCTGGAAGTCGTCGCGCTCGAGCATGCGTGCCACCGTGTGCTTGGCCGCGAGCCCAATCACATCAGCAGCCTTCATCTTTCCAAGCCATGTCGAATTAAACTCCACACGGGTTTTTTTGCGATCGAGAATTTTGTAGATCTGCTTTTTGTAGGTGCGCGCATTGAGGATCACTTCGTTGCGTGTAAGCGGCGGGCGCGTGGCGTTCTTCCCGGTCGGGTCGCCGATCATGCCGGTGAAGTCACCAATCAGAAACAACACTTCGTGCCCGAGATCCTGGAACTGGCGCAGCTTATTGATAAGCACCGTATGGCCGAGGTGCAGATCCGGCGCCGTGGGATCGAACCCGGCCTTGATACGCAGGCGCCGACCGGAGGTCAGACGCTCGACCAACTCGGATTCGAGCAGAATTTCATCGGTGCCGCGCCGGATCAGACGCAATGCTTCGTCAGTACCAATCATAGGGGAATCGTGAATTTCGGGGTTTCCACCGAGCGCAGAGGTTACCAGAGGTAACAAGCCGGATACACGGGGCGGGGAAAGGGTGCAAGCGGACAATAACGGCCTCTCGCCCGCGTGGCCATGGGCTAGACTTTCTAACGCTCCTCCGCATAGGTACGTAAGCGGTATGAACAGGCTTCTCCAAATAGCAAGGCAGGTGGTGCATCGGCTTACCGGGCGAACGCGTCTGCGTCGTATCCGGGAACACGCCTGGCCATTCGTGGCCGCGATCCTGCTGATCTCCGCGACGATTATCTCCATCGTGCGGCACGATGCGGTCGCCACGACGCAACCTCGTCTTGTTGAACGTCAAATTCATAAAACGATAAGCGACGGTCATGTCGTTGAGGAAAACGCCGCCGCTTCACCCGATACGGCGCAGACGGGTGCGCCGGATCCGTCAAAGCTCGAGACGCGTCTGGCTTACGCGAGCGGACGCATCGAAACCTCGCTCTTCGAGGATGGCCAGCAGGCCGGGCTTTCCGATGCGTTGGTCCTGAAGCTCATCGAGATTTTCGGTTGGGACGTTGACTTCGCACTCGGCGTGCGGCGCGGGGACAGTTTTGCCGTCGTCCATGAAGAGAAGTATTGGCTCGGACAAAAGCTCGGTGACGGTCCTATCCTCGTCGCGGAATTTATAAATCGCGGTGAAGTGCACCGAGCCGTCGGGTTTCGCAATACCAGGGGTGAGATGACCTATTATGAGCCGAACGGTCTCACCAAAAACCGCTTGTTTCTGCGCACGCCGATTGAATTCTCACGCATTAGCTCGCGCTATACCGACACCGCGAGCCGCTTTCACCCGATATTGAAAATATGGACCGCACACCGCGGCGTGGACTATGCCGCGCCTCTCGGCACGCCGATCCGTGCCACGGCCAACGGGCGAATCACACGCATCGGATGGAATGGCGGTTACGGTAAGTCCATTGAGATTAAACACGATAACGGTCCACACAGCACGCTGTACGCGCACCTGTCGCGCTACGCGGATAACCCGAGCAACCTCAAGACGCACGAGTTCCGTGAAGGCAGTGTGGTCGAGCAGGGCCAGATCATCGGCTATGTAGGCAAGACGGGTCTCGCCACCGGCCCACACTTGCACTACGAGTTTCGTGTGGATGGCGAACATCGCGACCCGCTTAGATTGAAGTTCCCGAGTACAGGAACGATACCCGAGGTGCAACGCAACGAGTTCATTGCGCGGACGCGGTCGCTACTGGCCCAGCTTGAACTCATTGACGACCGTCGTCTGGTGGCGAATCGCTAGCTGGGAATCATCCGCACGAGCAGCGTACAATCCGTCGCTTCACCCCCTGAACGTCGCGCGTACTGTCTATGCATTTCATCGGCTTGATGTCGGGTACCAGCGTGGACGGAATCGACGCGGTGGTTATCTCAATCTCCCCCGGCGATAAATTTTCCCTGCTCGCTACCCACGTTGAACCGTTTCCACGGGTCGTCGCAGAGCGCATTCGCGTCCTTATGAGCCCCGGCAACGATGGTCTGGATGCACTCGGCGTGCTCGATATGGAACTGGGAATATTGTTCGCGCAGGCGGTGCTCACCGTAGCAGGCAAAGCGGGCTTGCGACCACAGGACATTCGCGCCATTGGCAGCCACGGACAAACCGTGCGACACCGCCCCGGCGGTCAGCATCCCTTTACTCTGCAGATTGCTAACCCTTCGATGATCGCCGAGCGCACCGGCATCACGACCGTCGCCGACTTTCGTGCACGCGATATCGCCGCGGGCGGCCAAGGCGCACCGCTAGTGCCGGCATTTCATCATTGGCTGTTTCACTCGCCGTCGCGCAATCGCGCGATCGTCAACATCGGGGGCATCGCAAACATTACGCATTTGCCCGCGAGCGGACCGGTCACGGGCTTCGATACCGGTCCCGGTAACACGCTGCTCGATCAGTGGACGCACCGTCATCTGGGCAAAGACCACGACGAAGATGGAAAGTGGGCGGCGGGCGGGAAGGTCTCCACCCCATTGCTGCAACGACTGCTCGCCGATGCTTTCTTTGCCGCCGCTCCTCCGAAGAGTACCGGGCGCGAGCACTTCAACATGGGGTGGGTGGATAGCGCTCTCTCAGGAATCGCGCCGATCACCGCCCAAGACGTCCAGACCACGCTGGTCGAACTTACCGCACGGACCATTGCTAATGCGCTCGCGCGTTTCACGCAGAGGACCGATGAAATTTACGTCTGTGGGGGCGGGATTCACAACACCACGCTCATGCGTAGCCTCGAACGCCATATCCCCGAAATACCGATACAAACGACACAAGCGCTTGGTCTGCACCCGGACTGGGTCGAAGCCTGCGCATTTGCCTGGCTCGCACATCGCAGGCTCGAGGGCTTACCGGGTAACGTGCCTCATGTCACCGGGGCCGCACATGCGGTGGTATTGGGCGGTATTTACCAAGCGTAATCGCATCGACAAAAATCGGGGCAATAAAAAAAGGCGGCCGAAGCCGCCTTTTTTTGCTAAAAGAAGATTATGCGCTGAAGGACGAGCCGCAACCGCAGGTTGATTTGGCTTGCGGGTTTTTGATCACGAACTGCGAACCTTGCAGGCCTTCTTGGTAATCAATCTCCGCGCCGCTCAGGTACTGGAAACTCAGCGGATCGATCAACAAGATCACACCGTTCTTCTCGACGCGGGTATCGTCCTCGTTGGCGCTCTCCTCGAAGGTAAACCCGTACTGGAACCCCGAGCATCCGCCGCCGGAGACGAACACGCGTAGCATCAAGGCCGGATTCTTTTCCTCCTCGATCAGCTCTTTAACTTTGCCCGCGGCGGCGTCGGTAAACGCAAGCGGGGACGGCATATCGGGCATGGCAGCAGTCATAGTAACCTCCAAAAACAAAACATTTGAGAATTATCCAATTCCCGAGCGCCTGGGTCAACTAATCACGACTCGTCGTCGGCAGCGCCCACGGGCTTCAAGCGTGTTACAGCCGCTCGATTCGCCTCACCCAGCTCGCGCACCAAACTACCGTTGATCACGGCGCCGAGCGCCATTTCGACTACCTTATAGAACACGTCGCCGGCGATCTCGGCCTTCGGTTGCAACTCCATGCGCTCCGAGGCGCGGACATTGCCTTTAATGGACCCGTTGGAAATGATGTGCGGCACCGTCACATTGCCGACGATCTGGGCATTTTCACTCAACACCAAAGTGCTACTGACGTCACCCTTGGCCGCGACGTTACCGCGGATTTTTCCGTCAATACGCAACCCACCGGAAAAGGTGATATCGCCCTTGATCTCGGTCTTTGCCCCGATCAGGGTATCAATCGTGTTACACGGTTTCTCCGCGGGAGCCTTGCTCGGTGCGCCAAACATCCTCTTGTCTCCTCAGTAAATTAGGACTGTTTACTAAGTCTAGCCGTTTTTGCGCGGCATGTTACGCCTGGGGCCAATCGTAAACCGCTTCGACCGTCTGAGCGCCGCCCGCGGTAATCACGTTAACCTTGATCGAGTGCGCTCGAAAACCGCGCGGCAACTCGAATTTCCCCTCGATATCCTGGAAATACTTGAGATTGACCTGGATCGGCCGCTCGTTCGCCGCCGGAATCTTCACGACTGCATTCTGCCCACTTTGCAGCCCGCTGATTTCCATGTTCACCGTACCATAGATGCTGCGCTCGTGCTTGAGCGCCTGAATTAAGACAAGCTTATAGCGGTAAAAGTTGCCGGGCCCTGCCGGCTGAATATCGAGACTCTGGACGCGCAAACCGCCCTTCTTGTCTGCCGGGGAAATTATATTGCGGTAGAAATTCAGCTCCTCGCGCAGCTTCACAATTTCCTGCGCCGAGGTCTGGAGCGACTTGTCGAGATCCTGGTACGCCGCCTGATCCATCTGGATTGCGCGCTCGGCGCGCGCCAAGGACTCGCGCAGTTGCTGGTTCTCGTCCTTGAGACCCCCATTTTCCTCCTCGAGTCGCTGCTGCAACCGCGCTGCGAGCGCGCGTTCGAAACCCGCCATGCTGAGACCGTGGTCGTACACAAATATTGCCGCGCCGACGACCGCCGCGCCCACAGCGCCGGCGATCAGCAGTTTGGTTCGCGGCGAAAACTGCCGCTTGACGACGACTGCACCGGTTGTTTTGTGACGCCGAAAAATACGTCGCAGGAATTGCAGCATCTTGCGCTCTATCGTGATGTGCCCAGATTATAGCGGAGCGGGGCAGACCGTCCCTACCAGCCCGTTCAGTAGACCGACACTCGTCAGGGCAATAGCGCGGACGCGCCAAGCCCGGCGCGCTCGTCCAACCCGAGCATGATATTCATGTTCTGCACCGCCTGACCCGCCGCACCTTTGACAAGGTTATCTATAACGACCAACACCACCACGGTATCGCCGCTGGCTTTAGTATTGCTTGGGGGCCGATGCACGGCGATACGGCACACATTCGCCCCCCGCACCGAGCGTGTCTCGGGATGGCTGCCCGCGGGCAGAACGTCCACGAACGGCTCGGTTGCATAGCGCTTCTCATACAGCGCCTGTAGATCGACGTCGGTCCGTTTCAGGCGCGCATAGAGCGTGGCATGAATGCCGCGGATCATGGGCGTCAGATGCGGTACGAAAGTGAGCCCTACGGCTTTCCCGTAGACCGCTTCCAGGCCCTGCCTGATCTCGGGCCAATGCCGATGACCCGGCACGTTGTACGCCTGCATCGAATCGGCGGCCTCGGAGAACAAGAGGTGCGTCTCGGTCTTGCGCCCGGCCCCGCTCACGCCGGATTTCGCATCCGCGATGAGGTGCTCGGCATCCACCAGATCGTTTTCGAGCAACGGCATAAATCCGAGCTGCACCGCCGTCGGATAGCAGCCGGGATTGGCAATCAGACGGGCCTTCTTGATTTTCTCCCGGTTCACTTCCGGCAGCCCGTAAACGGCCTCGGCGAGTAGTTCGGGGCAGGCGTGCGGCACACCGTACCACTTCTCCCACAGGTTGGCGTCTTTCAGGCGAAAGTCGGCAGCCAGATCGATGAGCTTGGCGCCGGCTCCGATCAACTCGCGCGCTTGCGTCATCGCCACGCCATTCGGGGTAGCCGAGAAAACAACGTCACAATCCGCGAGTCGCCTGACGTTCGGTTCGGTAAAAGCAAGATCCACATGTCCGCGCAAATTGGGAAAGAGGTCGGCGACCTTCCTCCCCGCCTCCGCGCGCGAGGTGATCGTCGTGAGCGTGACTTGGGGATGGGCGGCGAGCAGCCGCAGCAGCTCCGCGCCCGTATACCCCGTGCCACCGATAAGACCGACCTCGATCATGAATCAACCTGCTGACGCGAGCGGTTGATTCTAACAGAAATCGGCTTTTCTCCCCGGCAAACAGCGTTAACTCATGACATAAACGGCGTCAAACCGGGACCGCTCGTGTGCGAGTGCTTTATCTCTCAGTAAAAAAACGGGGCCCTACCGGGCCCCGTCAGTGCTGACTCATTTATTTATTGTTGTTAATCCAAACGCATCCGCTTAGTTAGAAGGTGTGCGCGATACCGAGGTAGATTTGCCGCGCGTCTTCGCCGTTCGCGGTAGCAGTTGCGCCATTAGCACTCAAACCGAAGAAGTCGTAGCTGGCGTTCGCTTTATTGGTTAACTTGCTGAAGTACGCACCGACCGTGGTCCGCTTGGACAGCGCGTTATCCCAGCCCACAACCATTCCTGTCGCATCGGTGCTATCGGTTGTGGCGCCGCCGTTCGGACCGCTCAGTTTGTTGGCCTTGACATAGGTGAAGTACACCGCGTTATTTCCCATGGTATAACTGACCGGCACCATAAAGGCTTTACGCTTGGTCATAGCCGCGCCCGCTGTCGTAATGCGCAGTTCAGACTGGTCAATCCCCGCACCGACTTTCAGACCGAAGGGGAAGGTGTATCCGCCCCAAGCGCGGGTGGATTTCTGGTCGCCCACATCCGTAGTGCCTTCTACCTTATAGGCCCAATAGCTGCCGCCGACGGTCAACGGGCCGCTGGCCCAGCGCACGGCACCGGTCATCGCCGAGTCCTTGCCGGCGTCGGCGGCGCCGCTACCTGAACCTTCGTTAGCAGCCGGATTGGTGGAATAGGCGACGCGGGCGGTGATGCCGCCCATGTTAGTGCTATCCCACATGATCACGTTGCTGGAGCGACTACCTATCGCGATCACGTTGCCGTTCACCTGAGACATGGGACCAGGGCCGAGGTAACTTTGCAGCGAACCGGCGCGGCTCGACTCGATGGCGCCGAACTCGTTGTAATGGAGGTCCCACCGGCCGAGCGTCAGCTTACCAAAGTCGCCCGATAGACCGACGCCCGTGTTACCGGTGGCGGCCAAACTGCCAAGGTCGGGGGCGAATCGCGCATCAAGCTGGAAAAACCCGTTCATGCCGCCACCGATGCCATCGCTACCGGTGAAGATGATGCGGGAGGACTGGTCGGAAACGCGCGTCTCGTTGGCGTAAGTAACAGCGGGAACGGTACCACCCGAAAGTTTATAGCTTTCAAGACCGACCTTGACTAGGCCGGAAATGGTTACGTTGGCGGAATCGGCGAAGGCCACCGGAGCGGCCAGCATGCCCCCGACAACGACTGCGATAAGTTTCTTCTGCATCGTCAATCTCCTATTAACTAATTCATTATGGCGTTAGGGCTGATATTGGATCTCACATTCCGAGTATCCAAATTTCCTCGCCCACCTACCCTCACGTTCTCACTTAACTAATCTACTTCAAAGTGTTTGCTGCTTAAACTTTAAACAGGCCATACTCTTTGGCCAACGGTTTTATACACGTCTGTTTGCATCGCTGCAACCAGAAAATGCATAGAAGCGACAAATAACAGCTTTAAAGTTGCATTTATGCAACAAATGCATGATTACGACGACAAACCCGGATACTTTTATCGCTGAATTTAGGCTGTTTGGCGACAGTATCGGGAAACTCGAATGGATTGGCTGGGGGACTAGGATTACTCCGGGCATCCTGCCCGCCGCCCCTCGGGCCAGCGTCGCTGCGCTCCGCTGTTCAAAATCAGTTCTAAGCTCGGCCGTCCACGCCTCGCTAAGCACTCCGGGGCTTGCCATCCTCGGCAAACCCGTTCGGCGGAACGCGATTCAGTGAATCGCAAACGTTCCGCCTCACCCCGGCGATTTTGTCGAACCCAAGGGTTCTCATCCTAGTCTCCCAAAAACGCCAAACTAAAAAGCCAGCGTACACTGGCTTTTTAGTTTGGCTGGGGGACTAGGATTCGAACCTAGATTGACGGAGTCAGAGTCCGCTGTCCTACCGTTAGACGATCCCCCATTAAATCAGGTACGAGGGACGAGGATAAAAACCTACTTTTGCTATTACCGACCTCGCCTCTCGTACCTTGTATCTCGTCCCTTCTTTTACACGTACGAGGGACGAGATGCGAGGAGCGAGCGCAAACCGACAGGCATTGGGCTTACGGCTTCGGTGCTCCAAGTTTGCCGATCATGGCACCTAGCATGCGGCTGATCTCGGCGGTCTCCTGGATGAGCCTTTCTGCCAATACCTTGCTCAGCAGTCCAGCTTCCATCCCGATATAAGCCTGGGTACGCAGCTCGCCGCATGAACCCTTTGCGATCCGCAAAAACTGCACATATTCCTTGCGGGAGTTGCGCTCGTAACCCTCGGAGATATTCGAAGGAACGGAGAGTGCCGAACGCGTAATCTGGTCCTTAAAACCCCAGTCCTTGCTGTCTCGAAGCTCGCGATACAGAGCGACACAGAGTTGCAAACTTCGTCGCCAGACGTCCAGCTTTTCAAACGGCTCCATGCCTGCGGGTTATTTACCCGTCGCCCCTCGCATCTCGTCCCTTGTACCTCGTCCCTGACTCGAAACGCGTCAGCGTTTCGAGTATTGCGGGCGCTTGCGGGCCTTGTGCAGGCCGTATTTCTTGCGCTCGACCGTACGCGCGTCGCGGGTCACGTAACCCGCTTTGCGCAACGTCTTACGCAGGGCTTCGTCATAGACGAGCAACGCGCGCGTGATGCCGTGGCGAATCGCGCCGGCCTGTCCGTTCGGACCGCCGCCGGCGACGTTTACCCGCACGTCGAATTTTTCCAGCATTTCCACGGCCGTGAACGGTTGGCGCACAATCATGCGCGAGGTCTCGCGCCCGAAGTATTCGTCCAACTTGCGGTCGTTGATGAGGATATCGCCCTTACCGGGTTTGATATACACCCGCGCGGTCGAGGATTTGCGCCGGCCGGTGCCGTAATAAACGTTCTGGGTCGCCATCGCTAAACCTTCCTAAATTAAATCGCGAGTGCCTTCGGTTGCTGGGCGGCGTGCTGATGCGCCGCGCCGCGATATACCTTGAGCTTGCGGAACATCTGCCGGCCGAGAGGGTTCTTGGGAAGCATCCCCTTCACGGCGATCTCGATGAGCTGCTCGGGATGTTTCGCGCGCACCTCACGCACGCTCGCACTCTTCAGCCCGCTCTGATAACCGGAGTAACGATGATAAAATTTTTCGCGTTCCTTCTTACCCGTCACCTGTACCTTTTCCGCATTGATGACGATGATGTAATCGCCCGTATCCACGTGCGGCGTAAATTCGGGTTTGTGTTTGCCGCGCAGACGGCGCGCGATCTCGGAGGCCAACCGTCCAAGCACTTTGCCGCTCGCATCCAACACGTACCAATCGCGTTTGACGGTTTCCGGTTTCGCAGAGTACGTTTTCATCATCCTTCAGCCATGACGGGGCAAGATCCACAGAAAAAGAACGCGGATGCTACAAAAACAGCTGTCTGGTAGCAAGCTTTATAATGATTCGGCCTATCGCCAAAATGGTGACATCAAGCAAAACGGCATCTATCCGCAGGCAAAAAAAAGGGCGTAGCGCGTACGCTACGCCCGAACCACCACTAGGAGGATGGAGGAGCCTTTCCCGATCCGGTGACCCCATCTGCCACCAGATCAAAATCCTTAGCTACTACAGCTACTACTTGATCTGTTATAGATGCAAAGACCAGACCAAACACTACAAAATTCTATATAATTATTATCTAATATTTTGACCTATATGTCAATAATAACGGAGTGTTGTTCCGTTTTTTGGTAATCCCCCCGAGCCCATCCGCACCAAGGTTGGCCTGATTTGTCCTATACGCAGGCTCTTCGAGAACCTATATAGCACGGGCTGGATATCCGAGAACGATAACAGATTTAGGGAGAAACTATACAAAAACAGTCTGCCTAGGCCTACAAAAACGCGATCTTCCAGAACAGCCTCGGAACGGACTAATTTTCAAATTTTGAGGCGCTCGACGATTTCGCCGCGGACCAGGTGACGTTCGATGATTTCGTCCACATCGCGCTTGTCCACGTAGGTATACCAAACGCCTTGCGGGTAGATCACGATCACCGGTCCTTCTTCGCAACGATCGAGGCACCCGGCATTGTTAACGCGCACCTTGCCCTTGCCGTGTAGACCGAGCGACTTGAGTCGTTCCTTGGCGTAGTCGCGTATCTCCTGCGAACCGCGGTTGGCGCAGCATGGCGTACCGTCGTCGCGGCGGTTAATACAAAAAAACACGTGATGAAGGTAGTAAGGCTCGCTCATTTAATTTCAATAAGGGAAAAGATTTTCTTGGCTGATGAATAGACCTTTAAGCGTCCCGACATGGTTAGCGCGGAACCCCGGCTTCAACCACTGTCAGTGCCGTCATATTCACCAGTCGGCGCACGGTGGCCGTGGGCGTCAGAATTTGGACCGGTTTGGCGGCGCCGAGCAGGATCGGGCCGATGGTCACACCGTCGCCCGCCGCCTGCTTGAGCAGGTTGAAGGCGATATTGGCCGCATCGAGCGTGGGCATGACCAGCAGGTTCGCCGTCCCCTTCAACCGCGCGTGCGGGAACACCGCTAGACGGATTTCCTCGGAAAGCGCGGCGTCACCGTGCATCTCGCCCTCGACTTCAAGTTCCGGCGCGCGCTCCCACAATAACCGCGTCGCGTGCCGCATCTTAAGCGCACTCGGCGTGTCGTAAGTACCGAAGCTGGAATGCGACAACAGCGCCACTTTGGGGGTGATTCCGAAACGTCGGATTTCCTCCGCCGCGAGGATCGTCATCTCGGCAATCTGCTCAGCCGTCGGGTCGTAATTCACGTAGGTATCGCAGACAAACACCGTCTGCCGCGGCAGCATCAAGCCATTCAACGTGGCAAAGGTGGACACCCCCGGCTTGCGCCCGATGACCTGCTCAATGTACGTCAGGTGCAGCGCGTGCGTGCCGAAAGTGCCGCAGAGCATGCCGTCGGCCTCGTTCTTGTACATCAGCATTGCGCCGATCAGCGTCGCGCGCCGACGCATCTCCAGTTTTGCGTAATCGGGCGAAACGCCCTTGCGTTCGGTAAGGCGATGATAGGTTTGCCAGTAGTCTTTATATCGTAGGTCCTCATTGGGATTGACCAGCTCGTAGTCCGCGCCCGCACGGATGCGTAATCCGTAACGCTCGATGCGCTTTTCAATAACCTCCGGCCGACCGATGAGGATCGGCCGCGCCAACCCCTCGTCCACCACGACCCGAGCTGCGCGCAGCACGCGCTCGTCCTCGCCTTCGGCGAAAACAATACGCTTGGGTTTCTGCTTCGCGGCCGCGAACACCGGTCGCATAAGCATGCCGGAGTGATATACGAACTGCTGTAATTGTTGATGGTACGCGTCGAAATCCCGGATCGGCCGGGTCGCCACGCCCGACTCCATCGCCGCCTTCGCCACCGCCGGTGCGACTTTGACGATCAGGCGCGGATCGAACGGCCTGGGGATCAAGTATTCCGGTCCGAAACGCAGGTTACCATCGCCATAAGTGGCCGTAACCACATCGGATTGTTCGGCGTGCGCGAGCGCGGCGATCTCGCGCACCGCGGCCAATTCCATCTCCGGCGTGATCGAGGTGGCGCCGACGTCGAGCGCGCCGCGAAATATGAACGGGAAACACAGTGTATTGTTGACCTGGTTCGGGTAATCCGAACGCCCGGTGGCGATCACGCAATCCGGCCGTACCGCCTTGGCCGCCTCGGGCATGATCTCGGGCGTAGGATTGGCAAGCGCCAGAATCAGCGGGCGCTCAGCCATTTGCTTGACCATCTCCGGCTTTAGTACACCGGCGGCGGACAGCCCGAGGAAGATATCGGCCCCGGGAACGATATCGGCGAGCGTGCGCGCCTCGGTTTCGCTGGCGTAACGGGCCTTGTTTTCGTCCATGGCCGTCTTGCGCCCCTTGTACACCACGCCTTTACTGTCCGTAATTAGCACGTGCTCGCGCTTGAGGCCTAAATACACGAGCAGATCGAGACAAGCGAGCGCCGCCGCGCCGGCGCCGGAACACACCAGTTTCACGTCCTCGATGCGTTTACCCACGACCTTCAAACCGTTCAACACCGCCGCCGCGGTCACGATCGCCGTGCCATGCTGATCGTCGTGGAATACCGGTATCTTCATGCGGCTGCGTAGCTTGCGCTCGATGTAGAAGCAATCCGGCGCCTTGATGTCTTCGAGATTAATGGCGCCGAAGGTGGGTTCGAGCGCGGCGATGACGTCAATGAGCTTGTCCGGATTGGTTTCGTTAATCTCGATATCGAATACATCGATGCCGGCGAACTTCTTGAACAGTACGGCCTTGCCTTCCATCACCGGCTTGCCGGCGAGCGGACCGATATTGCCGAGCCCCAACACGGCGCTGCCGTTAGTGATGACGGCGACCAGATTACCGCGCGCGGTCAGGGTGAACGCCTCGGCCGGATCGGCGACAATCGCTTCGCACGCCGCCGCCACGCCCGGCGAATAAGCCAGCGCGAGATCCTGCTGGTTGGTCAATTCCTTGGTAGCGACAACCGCGATCTTGCCCGGCCTGGGCCGGCGGTGATAATCGAGGGCTGCTGCCCTTAACGCTTCATCCATTCAAAATCACCTGCAAATTTCTTTAGACTTTCAATTTAGAGAGCTAAGGGCCGCATTATCCGCGTTTGCCGTCCTGACTGCGAATTCAACTCATGCCACAATCAGGGAAAACCGGCACATATTGATTAATATCCTGGTAAGGCATATGGTGAATCGACATTGGATATTCGCCTCTCGATACTGAAAAAGGCGACTCTCAACATAGGCTATCAATTCCGAAAACCGTCTCCGGAGTTTCGAAAATTGTCAAACGTAGTCCGATATCTAGTGAGGGGAAGCATGAAAACAAGTATTCGCACTATGGTCATCGTTGTTGCCGCGGTTGTAATGTCTGTCGTGTCGAGCTCACCTGTGACGCAGGCGGACGAATATCCGTCCAAAGCCATCACGATGATTATTCCGTTTGCCGCCGGCGGACCGACAGACACCGTGGGACGTCTGATCTCCCAGGCCATGAGCGTCGAGCTTAAACAGCAGGTGCTGGTCGAGAACGTCGCGGGCGCTGGAGGTACGAT
>JBGPGJ010000010.1:0-15201 GCA_041483795.1 Sulfurifustaceae bacterium | reverse complement strand
GCGTCAGCTTGCGCCGCCGGCGAGGCGTCGGTCGGCAGCGGCGTACGCAGGTAACCGAACCGCGACATGGCGATGACACGCAAGCCGCGTTCGACCAGCGCCTTGCCGAAATCCAGTCCCTGATCGAATCCGCCGCCGGCGCCATGCACGATCAGGACCGGTGGGCCGTCGCCGGCGACGGCGTATTCGATCGCGCCACAAGCTGTCTCGACCATCCGGCTGCCGCTCGAGACACGTTCGCGCGCCTGCTGAAGGTCATGACGATAATGGTAATACGTCAGCCCGCTCAGTCCGGCAATGACGAAGCCTAAAACCGCCAAAACAACCAGGCCCAAGCGCGTTGTCGCCATTCGGTAAACTCCTGCGTAGGAAAACGAACTTCAAATCAGCGGTAGACGAGTACTGGAATTTTAGAGTGAGTGAGCACCTTGTTGGTTTCGCTTCCAAGCACCAACGCCGATAACCCGCGCCGTCCGTGCGCCGCCATCAGGACGAGGTCGCAGCCCTTTTTTTGTGCAGTCTCGAGAATGCCTTTCCATGCATTGTCGTTCTCGAGCAAAACGCGGTCGAACGCCACACCGGCCGACTTAGCAGCCGCCTGCAGGCGATCGAGATATTTGTCACCCTCCGTCTTGGCAGACTCGAGCATCTGTTTTTGTAGCTCACCATCCACCGGGCCGAATTCCCCATAGGAGATCATGATGAAAGAAGGGTAAACATGAACGCCGGTGATCTTGGCGTTGATCGTCTTGGCCAAGGCCATGCCGTCTTTCACAACCTTCTCGGAAAAATCGGATCCATCCGTTGGAATCAGGATGTGCTTGAACATATTGGGCTCCTGTTGAGAGGTGGTTTATGGAACGTCGCTAGAGTGCATGCAAACCGTTTCATCCCAGCCTATCTCGATCCCATTGTCGAATGCTGTTTTAAAAAATACTGTCGGACTTTCGCGGCAATCTGGCGCTTGGTCATCTTGTCCGCTGTTTCCATACCGACGATGCGTCCGCTGGGTTTGTTTTTCTCCATTCGCTTTTGCAACTCCCCTTTGGCCTCGCCCGGACCGAATATCAGAACAAACTCGGCGGCGCGAATGCGCGAGATAACCTCGTCGTAATAAAAATTGAGTTGGCGCGTATAATCTCGCTCGCGCGCATCATCGGCCGGAACATGCTGGGGATCATACGAGGTGGTGGAAACCGACCCGCCGGAACGGCGCAGCTGTTTTTCGACATTCGATCTCACGAGTCTTATTTCTTCCGCTTTGTCCGTCACGGTCACGATGACCGCCTTGGCATGATCAATCCACAAACCTGCTTTCGTTTTCATAAGCGTCTCTGTCGTTTCCAGCAAGGCAAAAACCACGTTTTGTTGTGCGTGGCTGAAAAAGTCCTGGAACGGATATGGCTGAGTCGTGACACCTCCACACTGGCTACGAGTCTCGCGCGAGCACCGATCGGCCGTATTGACCTGCATCAAACCCGAAGCAAGACATCATAACCGCCTAAACACCGGCGCTTGTGCTGCTGTGAGAAAGACTATTGTGCACTCTTGCGCGGGCGAAACGCTTGCGCAGTTCTTCCAACATGACCATCGCGAGCGCGAACGGGACCACAAAGAGCCACACCTCGGCTGCGATCGGCAGCGTTCCGATCATCGCGTTGCCCCACGCCGTGTAGTCTATGAGCAGAATGAGCGCGATTTCCGATATTACGCCCCACACAATTAACGGGTTACCGAGAAGCTCGGTGGAAAATACCGAGCGCGTGGCGCTGCGACATAGAAACACGTTCACGATTTGCATCACGACAATTGCGCTTAGACAGGCCGTCGTGGCGCGCAGATAAAGCGGGTCGTTTAGCCCAAGGTCTCGTCCGTATTCCCAACCCGCGCCGTAAAGTACAAACAGGAACGCCGCCATGGCGGCCGCGGCCTCGATCAGGCCCAAGAACAGATACGCCCGCAGCGCCACGGTGACATTCAACAACCTGTCATTCGGCGATCGCGGCGGTCGCCGCATGGTCTGCGAATCGGGTTTCTCGACGCCCAGGCCGAGCGCACTGAGCGATTCGGTTCCCATATCTATGGCCAAGATCTGGATCGGCGTCAACGGCAACGGAATTTTAAACAACGCGAAAGCCAGATAGGGAACCAATTCGGCGACATTGTGCGTAAGGATATAGGTCAGAAACTTGCGGATATTTTCGAAGACGGCGCGCCCCTCCTCGATGGCGTTGACGATGCTGGCGAAATTGTCGTCGAGCAACACCATGTCGGCCGCTTGCTTGGCGACGTCCGTGCCGACCATCCCCATGGCGATGCCAATATGTGCGCTCTTGAGCGCTGGCGCATCGTTCACACCGTCTCCCGTCACCGCCACCACGTGCCGCTTTTGCTTCAGCGCATCAACGATGCGCAGTTTCTGGTCTGCACCGACGCGGGCAAAGATAATCTCGGGCGTATCCAGCGCCAGCCGCAACTGTGTGTCGGAAAGACTGCGCAACTCTTCGCCCGTGATGACAAGCGGATCATCCGATTGGACGAGTTCGATCTCGCGCGCGATCGCCTTGGCCGTGCGGGGATGGTCGCCGGTCACCATCATCACGCGGATGCCTGCTTCCCGGCATTTGCGAATTGCCGCGGGGACTTCGGGACGCGGCGGATCTTCCAGGCCCACCAGTCCGGCGAAGACGAGGTCCTGCTCCAGACCTTCGCGTTGCCACTGAGGCTCCAACAGGCGGTGGGCAAAGGCGAGGACACGCAGACCTCGTTCGGCCATGATCTCCTGGGCTTCAATGACTTTGCTGCGCAGCTCAGCGGTGAACGGACGCGTTTCCCCGTCTATCAGAGTGCGACTGCACAGCGGAATGAGCGCTTCCGGCGCACCCTTGCAGTAGAGCGTTGCACCTTGCGGCATCTCGTATACGGTGGAGACGCGCATGCGATCGGGATCGAAAGAAATTTCGTCCAAGCGGCGGTAGGCGCCGATATCGCCTAGAGCTTGCCGCGCCAAGCCGATCAAGGCGATCTCCATCGGATCGCCTAGATACAATATCTTCCCATGCTGCTCGCTCTCTTTGAGATCCTGGCACAAACGCGCGTTTAAAAATAAAGGCAGGTACTGCTGAATCAACGGTTGCCCAACTTTCACCCCTTCCGTCAAATGATGCTGCGCCCCCAAGAAAAGCTGTTTCACCTCCATGCGATTTTGCGTGAGCGTGCCGGTCTTGTCGGTGCAGATAACCGTGGTGGACCCGAGGGTTTCGACCGAGGACAGGTGACGGATGAGTACGTTGCGCTTGGCCATACGCTGGGTGGCCAGGACGAGCGCCAGGGTCAAGGTCGGCAGCAGGCCTTCCGGCACCATGGACACAATTAACCCGATGGCGAAAACGAAGGCCTGCCAAAAGGAGACACCGATTGACCAGCTCAGCGCGAAGACGATGAGCCCGATAATCACGGCAAGGATCAGGATCAATCGGCTGACGTGCGCGATCTCCTTTCTTAAAGGAGACGCCACCTCGCCGCCCGTTTGCGTGAGACCGGCGATTTTGCCGAATTCGGTGTGCATGCCGGTGGCGAAGACAACGGCCTTGGCCTGACCGGCCACCATCGAGGTGCCGGCGAGCAGTATGTTTCTGCCGCGAATGATCTCTTCCGCTTCGGAAGGGCCGGCATCCCGCGCCTGCGGCAATGATTCGCCGGTGACGGTGGCGTTGTTGACCCGGACGCCAAACGCCTCGACGAGCCGGCAGTCGGCGGGAATGTTATCTCCCTGCTCGAGAAGGACGATGTCCCCCGGTACCAATTGCTCCACGAGCAGTTGGCTTATCTTGCCTTCGCGCAACGCCTTAACCTGTTGCGGCAATAGTTTGCGCAGCGCGTCTAAGGTCAGTTCAACACGATATTCCTGCCAGAAGGAAAACAGACCGCTGACCAAGATCACCGCGACGATGGCGAACCCCAGTTTCCCCATGCCTTGGCCGGGCGCGCTCCATTCGGCCATGAAGGCCAAACCGGCCGCCGCCCACAGAACCACGGAAAAGAATTGGAAAAATTCCTTGACGAAGCGCAGCAGGCGCGATTCGCGCGCCACCTCTTCCACGCGGTTGGGGCCGTATTCGCGCAGTCGGCGCCGGGCCTCAACAACCGACAACCCTTGCGGCGTGCTCTTGAGGCTGGCGACGGCGTCAGCGGCGGCGAGATGATGGATTTTCATCGCTGCAAATTGGACACAATGGAAATTCGCCAGGGAACCTCACAAATTTTCTCCGAGAAAGAATGCTTCTGGAAACTCATCAGCCGTCGCCGCGCCGATTGTGGCCGGAGACACGCCAAAGACAAGCGTGAAATACGCGCTGCTGTTGATCCGCTCGCACCGGCAATTTTCGGGCCGATTCGACATGGTGATGCGTAGCGTGACGAGAGCATCACGAGGAAATCCCAAACATACGTTATCCTTTTTGACCATCGGTATTATCACGGCAAAACATAGCGATTCTGCAAACCGTTTCGTTGACGCGGGTCAAGGGCGATGCGGAAATCCGCGGAAATCCGAGCTACGGCGCTGCCATCGCTAATACAACAGTCGCTACTGTTGGGAATCATTTATCGTCGGTCCTTTTTGAGGTAGATCAATGCCAAAAATATTTTTTGTGTGTATTTTAGTTTTGCGGAGGGATGTCACGGAGATCGGTTTATGGAACACCGCTGGAGTGCGCGCAAATCGTTCCAACGCAGTGTCGTCGTAGACTGCCCCCGCATGGGTCCGGCCTCGGTAAAAATGTGCGACGTCAGCCTGGGCGGGATGTTCGTCGAGACCGACCGTCTCCTGTTGCCGCTCGATGCGCCGGTCTTCGTCGCTTTCAACCTGGCCCACAACGAACAACACGATGACTTCCGGCTGGAGGCGATGGTGGTGCGCCACGCGCCGGCGGGTGCGGGGTTGATGTTTCTCGATCTGGAAACCGAGATCCTACGCGCGCTGCGCAGCGCGCTTCACGACGTACCGACATCTGGAATAAGTCAGGTCGCGCGGGTGCCATACGAAATCGGTGGGCTCACAGAAAATGCACAGGATAGGGCGATGCCCGCGGTACGGTAGCGGGCATTGCACGCCGCAGGTAACCATGATGAAACCGGAGGGACAACGATGACCAAGATGACATCGAAGGCATTGAATGGAAGCGCGGACGCGCCGACGCAGTCGGTGACGACCGAGGTACGCCAGCGCATGATCGCCGAGGCCGCTTACTACCGCGCGCTGCAACGCGGCTTCAATGGCGGCGATCCCGTGGACGATTGGCTGCAATCCGAGCGGGAGATAGATGGCGCGCTCCTGAGTCCGGCACAGCAGAAGCGGGAATCGGCAGCGCACGAAGCGCCCGAACGCTATGCGCTATCGACGCGACCGCAATCCTCGCGCCAGCGTCGGCACGCTCAGGATACCAAGTGAAGGTAAGCGCCAATTCGATACGCGGAAAAATCGTTTGACGCAGTATTTCGTTAACCCTTATTGGAGGACATACCATGGCAACCGAAACCAAACAGGAAACCCGGGGTCAGGATATCCAGCTCGCCGCACCGGTGCATGCGTTGAGTCCGTTCGACGAGATGGATCGGTTGTTCGACTCTTTCTTAAACCGCTCGTGGATACGTCCGTGGCGCGTCGAATGGCCGACGCTTCCGGAAATGACGCTGCCATCGAACGGCCGGACCCCCAAGATGGACGTGATTGACCGGGAGGCCGACGTGCTGGTGCGCGCCGAGATCCCGGGCGTGGAGAAGAAAGATCTCGACATCTCCGTGGCTGAGGACAGAGTTACCCTGAAGGGCTCGACCCGCCACGAGGAGAAAGAGGAGAAAGGCGATTTTTACCGCCACGAGATATCCATGGGCGCTTTCAGTCGCACCGTGGGCCTGCCCGCCCAGGTGGACGGATCGAGAACCAAGGCCAACTTCAAGGACGGTGTGCTCGAGCTGGTGCTGCCGAAGGTGGAGAAGGCCAAGCGTTACAACGTAAAGGTCGAGTGACGGCTGAATGGACACCCGCGCAGCGCCCACGTGGCCCAAATGCGCTGCGCCGGGTGTCATAAGAAAACATGCACGAATGACGCTATAACGGTCGCGTGGACGAGCGTGTATGCGAACCGCAACCGTGGTTCCCTGGCGTCGATTCCCGAAGGGAATTCAGGCCTGCACGTGGCGCTCGACGGCGCCGGTTGCCAGCGCCTGCAGGCGCGCCGAGTCGCGCAAGGATACATGCCGACCCTGCACCTCAATCAGCCCCTCGGCGCGGAAACGCGAGAACAAGCGGCTAATCGTTTCGAGCGCAAGCCCAAGGTAGTCGCCCAACTCCTGACGCGACATGCCGAGCTTGAATTGTTGTCCATTTGCGCCGAGCCGCGCATGCCGCTGCGAGAAAGACAGCAGGCATGAGGCAAACCGCTCCTCGGCGCTCATGTGCCCAAGCATCATGAGCATCCCCTCATCGCGGGCGATCTCGCGACTCATCATGCGCAAGAGCTGGCGCTGCAAGCCGGGAATTTTTTGCGCCAGATCCTCCAGCGCGTTAAATGGAATTTCGCACACCCCGGAGGTTTCGAGCGCCTCGGTGGTGCACGGGTGCCGGTCGGCGCCGATTGCGTCCATACCGAGCAATTCACCCGGCAGATAGAAGCCCGTGACTTGCACGCGGCCGTCTTCCATGAGACCGGTGGATTTGAAGGTCCCGGTGCGGATGGCGAAGAGCGAATGCAGCGGGTCGCCCACGCGGTACAGCGCCTCGCCCTTCTTGAGGGTACGACGGCGCTTGACCAGGCGCTCAACGGCGGAAAGGTCGGCCTCCTCGAGCCCGAGCGGCAGACACAATTCGCGCAGGCTGCAGTCCTTGCACGCCGCCTTCATGGACGCGATATTAATCACGTTAATGGCACGAATGTTTTGCATGTTGGTCCTATGCGGCCGGCGCCCGCTGACATGAGTAAATCGGCGCTGAGATCCATCTACTTTGCACGGGTACCATGCGAATCGGACCGCCATCTCACCAGAAATGTCTACCGGCCGCAATCGCCTGATTGTGATTTGATCGCATAATCCTTAGGGTATTATTTTCTTTGTCCGATTAATCTCCCTTGAAATAGCCTTAAAACCTTAACCTCTCAGACCCACCTCGTTCTAACCGACCCAAAATGGTAATGCGTTGACCGACGAACGCGCCAAAAATGCCCGGACGTGCCCTACGATGTGCTTGGCGCGTACATTCGGCGTAATAAGCGCCCGGAAGTGGCGCCGGCCGGCGCGGCGCGCCCATTTGTCTGTTCCACGCTGCGATTTTGATAAAGATCAAAGCTACCATTGTCTTCCGGAGCGTTAATACGTCTATAAACACGGGAGACACAGGAGCTTCGGGGCGCTCGCTGCGAGTTGCTACCAAGGAGAATACGTTATGGCCCACAAACAAATCCTGTTCCGTTCGGCGGCGCGGGAAAAAATTCTCAAGGGCGCCACCGCGCTGGCCGACGCCGTGCGGGTAACGCTCGGTCCCAGGTCGAAATCGGTCCTGATCCAGAAAAGATGGGGCAGCCCGATCGTGTGTAACGACGGGGTAACCATCGCCAAGGAAGTGGATCTAAAGGACCCTGAAGAAAACCTCGGCGCGCAGATGCTGCGCCAGGCGGCGGAGAAAACCGGCGACGCCGTCGGCGACGGCACCAGCACCGCCACCATCCTGGCGCACGCGATTTTGTCCGACGGCCTACGCAACGTCGTCGCCGGTGCCAGCGCCATTGACATCAAGCGCGGGCTCGACCGCGGGCTCAAAGTGGCGATTGAGTCGCTGCGCGCACAGTCACGCCCCGTTAAAACGCGCAAAGAAAAGGCGCAGGTCGCGACGATCTCGGCGCACAACGACCCGTCCATCGGCGAACTGGTGGCCGAGGCCATGGAGAAGGTCGGCGCGGAAGGCGTGATTACGGCCGAGGAGTCCAAGACGACCGAGACCGTGCTCGAGGTCGTCGAAGGCATGCAATTCGACCGCGGCTACCTCTCGCCGTATTTCGTCACCGATCCGGCCAAGATGGAGGCCGTGCTCGAGGATGCCTTCATCCTGATTGCGGACAAAAAGATTGGCATCCTGAAGGACCTGATACCGTTACTCGAACAAGTCGCTCAGGCGGGCAAGCCCATTTTGTTCGTGGCGGAAGACGTCGAAGGCGAGGCGCTCGCGACGCTCATCGTGAACCAGATCCGCGCCGTGTTGCACAGTGCCGCGGTCAAGGCGCCGGGGTTCGGCGAGCGACGCAAGGAAATGCAAGAGGACATGGCCGTGCTTACCGGCGGCCAGGTGGTATCGGAGGAGCTGGGAATCCGGCTGGAGAATGTCCAATTGTCGCAGCTCGGGCGCGCCAAACGCGTGGTCGTTAATAAAGATACGACCACCCTCATCGGCGGCGCCGGCGATCGCAAGGCCATCGACGGCCGCATGCAGCAGATCCGCAGCCAAGTCGAAGACGCCACTAGCGATTACGATCGCGAAAAACTGGAAGAGCGGCTGGCCAAACTCGCCGGCGGGGTGGCGGTGATCCGCGTCGGCGCACCGTCGGAACCGGAGATGAAGAGAAAAAAAGAAGCGCTCGACGATGCGATCAGCGCCACCAAGGCGGCGGTGGCGGAGGGTATCGTGCCGGGCGGTGGACTGGCGTTACTGCGCGCCACTACTGCCATAGCGCAGGAGGAGACGAAGTGCGAAGGCGATGAACGCACTGCGTTGCAGATTCTGCGGCGCGCGTTCGAGGCGCCCGCGCGCCAAATTGCCGAGAACTCCGCTGTGGACGGCGGGGTGGTGGTCAACCGCATGCTCGCTGCAACCGGCAATCTCGGTTTCGATGCCGCGCGCAAGGAATACGTGGACCTGATCGAGGCCGGGATTGTCGATCCCACGAAGGTGGTCCGCATCGCGCTTGAGAACGCGGTCTCCGTCGCCAGCGTCCTGCTGCTGACCGAAGCGACCATGACCGAGATTTCCGAAACAAAGAAGGAGGGTATGGCCGAAGCGGAACTGTAAGCGACTCACGTCATTAGCGGGCGGCGTGGCGCGGCGGCCGGCCCGTCATCACCCACAAGCAACTGCAAAGACCAGTGGGCGCAACGCCATCCAGCGAAAGGAGTCGGGATATGAAATTTGTCATTCCGCCGTCACTGAAGCGCGAACACGAAGAACTGCACCGCGAGCTTGCCCAGGCCACTTCGGAACCGGGCCCGGTGGGCAGCGCCGCCAGGGCGGTAGCGACGCTGATGCACCCGCATTTCTTCAAGGAGGAGCAATACGCCCTGCCTCCGCTCGGGTTGTTGTCTACGCTCGCCCGAGGGGTCGTCACCGCGGAGATGGTTGAAGTGCTCCCGATGACCGACACACTGAAGCGCGATCTCGCCGTCATGCTGGAAGAGCATAAGGCCATTGTCGCTGCACTCGAAACCATGATCGCGGCGGCAACGAGCGCGGGCCAACCCGAGTACGCTTGGTTCGCCGGCAAGCTGATTCTCCATGCCCAAACCGAGGAAGAGGTGGCTTACCCGGCGGCGATCCTGATCGGCGAATACGTGAAGCTCAGACTCGGCATCGGCAAAGACGGCTTCGTGTCTGTTCTGCGATAATCAGCCCTACGCAACTCAGCGGCGCGGTGTCCGCAAATACGTTGCACCCAAGCGGTTTGCCACAACCATCGCGCTCTACCGAACCGATTCCGTGGGCTAACTCAACATCGCTGTGACACAAACCGACCGCGAACGCTGGAACCGCAAGTACGCCGCCGGCAATCCCAATCCGGCGTTCGAGCCCGATCCGTTACTCATCCAGTACGCCCATTTGCTCGACGGCCGGGGTATGGCGCTCGATATCGCTTGCGGTGTCGGCCACAACGCGATGTTTCTTGCGCGCCGCGGCTACGAGGTGGTGGCAGTGGACGCAAGCCTGCTTGGGCTACGCTACTGTCGCACGGCGCTGGCTGGGTCAGCGCTACGGCTGCATCTGGTCGCGGCGGATCTCGACGACTTCGTGCTCCCGCGCGATACCTTTGCGCTCGCGATCGTGTTTCGCTTCCTCAGCCGCCCGCTCGTGCCGCGAATCAAGCAGGCGCTCGTCCCGGGCGGGCTGGCGATCTGCCAGACCTTCAACGTCAACCAACTACGCTTTTCCCCGCAAATGCACCGCGAGTATCTGCTCGAAGCGGGAGAACTCGCGCGGTTGTTCGCCGACTTCGAAACCATCGCGACCAACGACGCGCCCGAAATTTCGGCCGAGCTCAGCTACTGGATCGGCCGTCGGCCGCGTTGAACGCAGCCCCGTTCACTCATCCACCATCGTCCAGACCTTGACGCGCCCGTGATCGAACGGGTCGGGCGCCTGCACCACACGGAAGTTTTCAGCAATTCCATCTTCGCCCGGTTCACGCTCGAGCATGAGCAACGTTTGCGGCGGGTAATTGCAAATGCTGGAGGCGAACGCCGCCTCCTCCGCCGCTGCCACCCGTGCCGCTTCGAGATTAGGTGCACCGTACTGCTGTACGAAGTGGGCTGCCAGCCGTTCGATCACCGCGGCGTACTCGGCGTCGCTGATCTCGTCTACCCGCACGAGCGTGCTCCAACCGAAGCTCTCGGTACCGAGAAATCCGTGGCGGAAGGCCTCGCGCGCTTTGCCGCCGAGGCGATCGATTTCGAGGTCGAGGAATGCAAAAGCTCCCGGCACGGCCCATTCCCCCGGGCGCGCCGGCGTCTCATAAACCCGTTCGTCCGAATCGTCCAACCGAATTACCCGTGGAAAATGCATGAGCTGCCCTCCATCCTGCCAGCGCGCGAAATCAGACTTTTCGTCGTAGTGCAATTCTGCTTCAATGAGACCGTCATTGTTAAAAATATCTTTTCAACGCCCAGGGGGTCTTCCGATGAGCGCCGGTTCAAAGTTTACTCGTCGCGGCTTCGTTCGTCTCTGTACTTCCGCCGTCACCCTCGCGAGCACCAGCCCCGCGCTATTCGCACAAACCGAAACAACCCTGCGCCATTACCGACGAGTCCGTCTGGTAGACGATCGCGAGCGTCCGGTTAGCGCCGCGAATCTCAAGGTCGGTGAGAGTTATCTGTTCTACTACCCCTACATCGCCACCCCATGCTTTCTGTTGAACTTGGGCCGTTCGACCAAAGGCGCCTGGTTGCAAACCGAGGACGGGGAACGCTACCGCTGGGAAGGCGGCGTCGGTCCGCGACGCACGGTGGCGGCCTTATCAGCTATCTGCGCGCATAAAATGTCGCACCCGGCGCGCGAAGTGAGCTTCATCAATTACCGCCATCAGACAGCGACGTTTCAGGATACCAAGAACGAAACGGCACAGCGCGCGCAAGTGATTTACTGTTGCTCCGAAAAAAGCGTCTACGATCCCGGCGACGGCGCGCGCGTGCTCGGCGGCCCCGCGAAGCAACCGCTCGCGACAATCCTGCTCGAACAAGACGATCGCGGCGCGTTCTACGCTGTCGGCACGACCGGCGGTGAACTCTTCTACCGATTTTTCGAACGCTTTTCGTCCCGTCTCGCGCTTGAATTTCGCACCAGTGACGTTCGCAAATTGGTGACCGGCACTGCGATAGTGACGCCGCTCGCCGCGTACTGCCGCAATCAAATCCTCTGTTAGTCTCGGGACGGCGCGCCTAATTTTTCGCCGAACCGGTAATTAATTCCTCGATCGCCTTATGTCCCTGCGCGGCGGCCAGCATCGCCGCCGTGCGCCCGGCGCGATCGCGGATCCGCACATCCGCGCCGTGCCCGACTAGCGCGTGCACGATGTCGGTCAATCCCTGCGCCGCGGCGTGATGCAACGCGGTGTGGCCGTGCTCATCGCGCGCATTCGCATCCACTCGCCTGGAGGCGAGCAGCACGTGCGCCATGGCAGGACGGTTCTGTTCTACGGCGCGCATGAGCGGCGTCCAACCGTAAATATCCGCGATATTCGGATCGGCGTCGTGTGCCAGTAATATGACCACCACCTTCTCGAAGCCGCGTGCCGAGGCGAGCGTGAGCGCGGTCCAGCCGTTCGCCGCGCGCGCATTCACCGCCGCACCGTACGCGAGCAACAACTCGACAATTTCACGATCGCCGGCGGTCTCGGCATACATAAGCGCCGCTCCGCCGCGGCGGTTGACCGCATTGATCTGCGCGCCGTGCTCGAGCAGTGTCCGCACGAGCGGTTGGCGGCGCTCGATTGACGCAAGCATGAGTGCCGTGTAGCCGTCCTCCGCCGCACGATTTACGTTCACGCTCTGCTCCACGAGACGTTCGATCGTGGCGAGATCGCGCTTATCAAGCGCCTGCGTCCACAAATCGGCGGGCGCAGCCGGCACCGCGAAGGGAAATGCGAACAGTGCAAAAAACGAGAAAGGAAACCCGCGGGTCAATCGTACCGATACGGTCATGGCAGAGGCAGAACGCTTGGCCACAGCGCGTACGACTAGAGTTCTATTGAACCGTCTCTGGATTCCGGCTCCCCGCTTATTCCATGAAGGGACAAGCTCTGCCGGAACGAAGATGAAAATTCAAGGCGTGCAACCATTATCGGGACCGCTTCTCGGCAGCGGGAGTGTTGTGCGCCACCCAGCGTGCGGCGGCCTGCGGTCGCTGTTCCTTCTTCCAGAACGGTGCGCGTGTTTTGAGCTCTTCGATTAAGTAGCGGCAGGCTTCGAATGCCGGGGCGCGATGGGCCGACCATACCGCGACCAGCACGATCGGGTCGTTCGGCTGCAGCTCGCCGACGCGGTGGATAACCAAGGCATCGAGAATCTCCCAGCGTCGCATCGCTTCTTCCACGATGCGTTCGAGGTGCTTCTCGGTCATGCCGAGATAATGCTCAAGCGTCATCGCGCGCACCGGTTCGTTCTCGTTGACGTCGCGCATCGTGCCGACAAAACTCGCCGTTGCGCCGGCCTGGCCGCGGTTTCCGAGCAACTGCTCCTGGTAGCGACGCAGTTCTGCGTAGGGATCGAAGGCGCTAGCGCGAATCTCGATGGTCATGGCTAGCCTCCGGTCACGGGCGGGAAGAATGCGACCTCGTCGCCCGCGCGCACGGAGCGGTTAAGATCGGCGTACTCCATGTTGACCGCGATGAGAGTATTGGGAGGAATCGGGCGCCCACCCGCGGCGCGTGCCCACACGTCGGCGACGGTACGCGCCTGGTCCGCCGGCACGGAGTCTTCGGCACGCCCCATGCGCTCCCGCAGGCTGGCAAAATACTTGATCTGTATGGACATTGGCTCACGTCCGGGATTGTATTCGCTTGCTATCATAACTCCACGCCCGGAACGCCGCATGGGCCGCGAGGCCAGTGCGTTTACAACTCATTGTTGATGCACCGCTTTTTATTTAATTACGCCGCAGGCAATGCGATTACCCCCGCCGCCGAGCGGCTTCGGGGTGTCGGAGAAGTTGTCGCCGCCTTCGTGGATCATGAGCGCGCGGCCGTTAAGATCGGCCACCTTAAGCCGCGGCGCGATGAGACGAAGCTTGGCATTGCCATCCTTGTCCACAACGAGCGACGGCAGATCGCCGAGATGACCCATGCCCTTCGGTCCTTCGTGCTTGCCGGTCTTGCCCGGATCGTAGTGCGCGCCGGCCGCGAGCCCGGCTACCATCTTGCCGTCCTTCTCCTTCGGCTCGCAGCCTGCATTTTCGTGCACGTGCAAGCCGTGGTGACCGGGGGCAAGCCCCTTGAGGTCGGTCATCACCACGAGCCCCTCCTTGCTGTCTTCGATCTTGACGGTACCGAGAGACTTGCCAACCCCCTTTTCGTCAATCTGGTTAATCGTTACGGAGGCACCCGCAGCCAAAACAAGCGAAGTCAACGCGCACACTGCGGCGCCGATTAGAATTTCCGCCGATTTATTCTTCATCACAAACTTCTTGTTGTTACCACCCTTACGCTACGTTTGCCAAACACCTCAGGCCGGCTTGGTAGCACCGCGGCCAGGCTTTGCGCCCGCTTCCTCGGTCTTGTAACCGACCTGCTCGTACCACAGGTCATGGTGTTCTTTGGCCCACTCGACGCTCACGCGGCCGTAGGCCATCCCGTCCCAAGCGCCCTCGACACCCCAAGCGCCGAGATAGGAGTGACCGAGCATCAACGACAACCACACTATGGCTGCGATGGCGTGCACAATGTTGGCAAGCTGCATCGTCTCGCGCGTCTGCCCGAAGATTGGAAAATCCAGCAGGATGCCGCTGATGCTTACGGCGCCGCCGAGCAGCACCAGCCCGATCCAAAACGTGATGTATTTTTCTCCCGCGTTGATCCGCCCGGCGTGCGGATGATCGCCTTTACCCAAGAATCCGCCACCTTGTTTGAGCCACGCCGCGTCGGATTTTTCCGGAAGCATGTCCTTGATCCAGGCGACGATCTCAACCACAACTCCGATGACGAAGAACGGCCCGAGATAATTGTGCATAGCGATCGCTGCCGATGCATAGGCGCTGAAGCCTGCGTATCCCATCGCGGGAATCAGCACCGCCCGCCCAAACAGGATGCTCAGGCCGCTGAGCGCCAAAACGAAGAACAGGATCGCGGTGTACCAATGCATCACGCGCTCGGCGACATTCCAGCGCTCCACCGTGCGGCCCGCCGGGCGATGCGCGAGTTTGACCTGGCCGCGGAAGAGTGCGAACAACAGGATCGCCCCGACGACCAGCGCCAGTAACCATGTCGAGACGGTCTCCACCGGTCCATTGCGGATCTGGCGCCAGTTCTGGCCGCCGTTTTGAATCAACACGTTGGTCGTGTACGGGCCGGACGCGGCGGTATAACCATCGTAACCTTGGCGCACGGCGCGCCAGTAATTCGCGCGCGGGTTCGTCTGCTGCTCGGCTGCCGACGGCTTCGCCGGCGCTTCCTGCTGCGCGAACGCGTTACCGACGGCGACATAGAGATAGCCGGTCAGGGGCAGCACCACGGCGCCGATCAAGATCGCGGCGACGCTCCACACCATAGTACGTCTTCTGCGCGACCACTTCGTCTTCAGCGCCGGATGCGCAACCTGAGTGGACATTTCGCTTCTCCTCAATTGTCAGTTATCGCGTTGCGTCGTTGCCAGCCGGTTTCGCATCGAGTTTTCCAATTCGGTCGAGCGCGGCGAGTCCCAATTTTGTTTCGCCTCTGCATAGGGGCCGTCTCG
>JBGPGJ010000009.1:0-15491 GCA_041483795.1 Sulfurifustaceae bacterium | reverse complement strand
AGCAATCTAGCCCTGCATGCTGCGGGCGTCAATCCGGTCTGTGGCCGGGCCATCGCGCGGCGCCGGTTTTCACCCCCCACAAGGCCGCCTCCTTAGGGCGATGTATTTGTTCCTGTAGATTTAATTCAAGAGGTCGGCGCAATTCCCAACGCAAAGGTCTTTAAAATGTTGTGTCGGGTTCGATTCCGGGTTAAACCGCCGCAACGGAAAATCTATGTCACCGGCGCTTTTCGATAGAATGACTGTCCCTTTTGCGTAACTCGGTGGAATACCGATCCAATAGGCGCATGCACGCGCGCGCCCTGCAAGTCTTGCACGAGGTATTCGGCTATCCGGCGTTCCGCGGGAGCCAGGCCGAGATCGTCGAGCATGTGGCGCGGGGTGGCGACTGTCTGGTGCTGATGCCGACCGGCGGCGGGAAGTCGTTGTGCTACCAGATCCCGGCCTTGCTGCGCGAGGGCGTCGGCGTTGTGGTGTCGCCGTTGATTTCGTTGATGCAGGATCAGGTGGCGGCGCTGCGCGAGGTCGGCGTGCGCGCGGCGTTTCTGAATTCGACGCTCGATTGGCGCGAAGCGGAAAACGTTGAGCGGGCGATGGTCGCGGGCGAGCTCGACTTGCTCTACGTCGCACCCGAGCGATTGCTGACCCAGCGCTGTCTCGAGCTGCTGGATCGCGCGAAGATCGCGCTGTTCGCCATAGATGAGGCGCATTGCGTGTCGCAGTGGGGGCACGATTTCCGTCCGGAATATATCCAACTGTCGGTGTTGCACGAGCGCTGGCCTTCGGTGCCGCGCATCGCGCTGACCGCAACCGCCGACACCGCCACGCGCGCCGAGATCGTCAAACGTCTGGCGCTAGCCGACGCGCGCGTTTTCGTGGCCAGCTTCAATCGGCCGAACATCCGCTACCGCATCGTCGAGAAGGCCAACGCGCGCAAGCAGTTGCTCGACTTTATTCGCGTGGAGCACGCCGGCGAGGCCGGCATCGTCTATTGCCTGTCGCGTGCCAAGGTAGAAGAAACTGCCGATTTTCTAGTTTCCGAAGGCATTACCGCACTGCCTTACCATGCCGGTATGGAAGCCGACACGCGCCAGAAACACCAGTCGCGCTTCTCGCGCGAAGACGGCGTAGTGATGGTTGCGACGATCGCGTTCGGCATGGGCATAGATAAGCCGGATGTGCGCTTCGTGGCGCATCTCGATCTGCCGAAAAGCATCGAAGGCTATTACCAGGAGACCGGTCGCGCCGGTCGTGACAGGCTACCGGCGGACGCGTGGCTGGCCTACGGTTTGCAGGACGTGGTGCAGCAACGGCGCATGATCGATTCTTCCGACGCCAACGACAATTACAAGCGCGTCTGTTCGGCCAAGCTCGATGCCATGCTCGGGTTATGCGAAACCTCCGAATGTCGACGCGTGCGCTTGTTGGCTTACTTCGGCGAGGCGTCCGGCGCGTGCGGCATCTGCGATAACTGCCTCGATCCGCCGCAGGTGTGGGATGGCTCCGTCGCCGCGCAGAAAGCGCTGTCCTGCGTCTATCGTTTGTGGAACGAGCGCTCGCAGCGCTTCGGCACGGGTCATGTGATTGACGTGCTGCGCGGTCAAGCGACCGATAAGGTGAAGCAGTGGCGTCATGAGGTGCTGTCGGTATTCGGTGTCGGCGCCGATCTGTCGGAACCGGAGTGGCGCACCGTGTTGCGGCAACTGATCGCACTCGATGTACTGGCCGTTGACCACGATGCCTATGGCACGTTGGCGCTCACCGAGGCGAGCCGCGCGGTGTTGAAAGGCGAACGCCAGGTGATGTTGCGTAAACAAGCGACACCGCGTCCGGCGCGACGTGAAAGAGCCGAGCGCAGCGCCCGCACCGGTATTGCGGCGCTGGGCCTTGCGCCGGCGGCGCTGGGGCTGTTCGAACGCTTGCGCGCGTGGCGCGCCGAAATGGCCAAGAGGCACGGTGTGCCGGCGTATGTAATCTTTCATGACGCCACATTGCGCGAGATAGCCGACACTCGACCGCAAACGCTGGATCAACTGCGCGATATTTCCGGCGTCGGTGCGAAAAAACTGGAAGCCTACGGACAAAACATTCTGAGCGAAATTACCCGCGGCGAGACTGTAGGCTGAAAACCGGGAAAGGGCTCCGAGCCATTTTCTAGCACGGAGGCTGCATGCGCGGCGTTTTTTATTTGCGCAGTTTGGTTTCTGGTCAAGCCGCCGCGACCGAAAGCGCTAAGCTTCGACGCTTTACGTTGCGATGAGCCGTTCTGCAAGCGCCAGTTTCAAGGAAAAATGGCTCTGCAGGCAAAGCGATTTGCGCCATATCGGCGGTTAAATCGGCGCAGTTTCCGCTGTTTTCCCGTAATCTGACAATGTTTGTCGGTCTGTAACGGCTCCCGGTATGGCCGCCTTGGCACGAAATATGCGTTTTATCCCGGTGAGGATCGTATGCTTCAAAATCCTCAAGGTCGTTCTTGAAGCAAATATTATGAGGAGGTTTCTTTATGCATGGTACATACGACTTGTTCTTCGTGGTTGTGTCCTATGCGATTTCCGTGTTCGGCTCATACGCCGGCTTGGTGCTCGCTGGACAGGTTACCGATCTGCACAAGACCACCGACCGTGTGTGGCTGGTCGGTTCGGCGATTGCGTTGGGCGGCGGGGCGATATGGTCGATGCATTTTATCGGCATGCTCGCTTACAAAGTTCCCATGCCGGTGACCTACGATGCCACACTTACGGTGGTGTCAATGTTAGTTGCAATCGTGTTCGTGGGGATCGGCGTTTACACGGTAAAACGCCAGCAGCAGATGAAATTCGGCACGCTTGTCGGCGCCGGTGTGATCATGGGGCTTGGGGTTGCGGCGATGCACTACACGGGAATGGCGGCAATGAAAATGGCTGCCGATGTACACCACGATCCGGCGATCGTGGGGATTTCCCTTGTGATTGCAATCGTTGCGTCGATCGCCGCGCTATGGATTGCCTTTACGATGCAGAAAACGTGGCAGAAAATCGTAAGCGCGTTTGTGATGGGCGTAGCCGTATGCGGAATGCATTATACGGCCATGTACGGCTTCAGCCTGACGGCCAATAAAAACATCGTGCAGGTAACGTCCTCGACAATCTTGGCCAACGATTTGGCAGGCTATGTTGCCCTCGCCACGGTGGTCGTGCTTTCCGCCGCCTTGGTTGCCGCCTTCGCGAAGGAGCTTCTCCAAACGTCAAAGAACTATCAGTAGGCGCTTAGTACCCATCCCATCCTTACCGGCTAAGGATAGCCGGTAATTTTTTTCCACCCCGCCGGACGTATTATCCCTCATTTCCCGACGTTGTTTGGCGCGCTAGCGCGCGTCAGATTTTATTGCGCCGTTATCGGATACGACGGGATAACCAAGAAGACCAGCCGAAGAAGATAAAGGTGTTTGTCGAAGCCGGATTTGACGTCTACCATACGGTTTCAGATGAAACGCCTCGATACTTCTCTCTTGTGCGGGCTTAGTGCGCAAGCAGCCGGCGTCGCACGTCGGCGCAAGAACTACAACTTGCACTCGTCGGCGGCCGATCCCATTCAGCGCATGCTGAACGCATTTGAGCCGACAACGTATATTCGCCCGCATCGCCACGGCGGCAAGTGGGAGCTTTTTGTGATCGTCTCCGGTCGCGCGGCGGTGGTGATCTTCGACGACAGCGGGCGGGTGCAGGAGCGTGCCGATCTCGATGCGGCTGGCGGCACACGCATCGTCGAGATCCCCGAGGGCACGTGGCACACGGTGGTTTCGTTGGCCCCGCAGACGGTGATGTTCGAGGTCAAGGCCGGTCCATATGTTCCGACGCTACCCAGTGATTTCGCTTTGTGGGCGCCGGCGGAAGACGATCCGGCCGCGGCTGTATTTGAACGCTGGTTTCAAACCGCCGCGGTTGGCGACACACTACCTTCTTCGCGAAGGACGTAACGTCATGGCCGGATTCCTATTGCGTGTACTAATAGTGGCGCTCGGGCTTTGGCTCGCCTCGGAGCTGGTGCCGGGCATTGAGGTGAAGGGAGTGTGGACGCTGCTCGGTGCGGCGCTGACGCTCGGCGTTGTCAACGCGGTGATAAGGCCGCTGCTTATTATCTTTACCCTGCCGATCACCGTGATCACGCTCGGTTTCTTCCTGCTCGTCATCAACGCCGCCATGCTGGCGCTTGTCGCATGGTTTTTCGACGGCTTCATGATTGCAGGTTTTTGGTCGGCGGTGTTTGGCTCGATCGTGGTAAGTGTGACAGGTTGGCTCGCCTCTTTCTTCATCGGTCCTCGCGGACGTGTCGAGGTTTTCTACGTGCGCCGCGGTCGGCGTTAGTCGGCCGATCGCTCCATGCGGCTCGACCGGTTTTTCTGTCAAGCTACCGGACTGACCCGGAGTCGGGCACAGCGGGCAATTCGCAATGGCGAAGTGCGCGTAGACAACGCGGTGGTAAAGGATCCTGGCTTGCACGTCACGCCGATGGCGCGCGTGGAGTATCTGGGCAAAGCCGCCGCAGTTGGACCGCAGTACTTCATGCTCAACAAGCCCACGGGTTACGTGTGTGCGACAGAGGATCACGAACACCGCACCGTGTTGGAGTTGCTCAATGTGCCAAATCCCGCGAGATTGCACATCGCCGGAAGACTCGACATGGATGCCACGGGGCTCGTATTGCTTGCTGACGACGGCGAGTGGTCGCATCGCGTGATGTCACCGCGGCACAACTTTCCGAAGACATACCGCGTGACATTGGCCGAGCCGCTGAGCGAAGAAAATGCAGCGGTGTTGCGACAAGGCGCGCAATTGCGGAACGAACCACGCCGCTGTCAGCGGGCGGAGATCGAGCGAATCTCGGATACGGAAGTGCGTATTACCGTCACCGAAGGAAAGTACCACCAAGTAAAACGGATGTTCGCGGCGGTAGGGAATAACGTCGTAGCGTTGCATCGCGAGTGCATCGGCGCGGTTGTGCTCGATTCCGTATTAGCTCCGGGCGAGTCGCGGCCGTTGACGGAAACAGAGATTACAAGCTTTGGTAGCGTCTGTAGCTGACGGCAAAATTCTCATGAATCTTTCAGACGTCACCCGATTCTGGTTCGACGAAATCGATTCCAAACAGTGGTGGGTCAAGGACAAGGCGTTCGATGCCCTGGTGCGGACGCAGTTCGAGGCAACCCATCGCGCCGCGAGCCGCGGTGAGCTGTTCACCTGGCGTGCCACGGCCGAGGGTCGGCTCGCCGAGATCATCGTGCTCGATCAGTTCTCGCGCAATATGTATCGCGATACGCCCGAGGCATTTGCGTTTGATCCGCTCGCGCTGAATTTGGCGCAGGAAGCTGTCGCGTGCGGCGCCGATCGCGAGTTGCCGCCATTCAAGCGTGCCTTTCTCTACCTGCCGTACATGCACAGCGAATCGTTGCTCATCCACGAACAGGCAGTCAGGCTCTTCAGCCAACCAGGTCTCGAGCGCAACCTCGAATTTGAACTCAAGCACAAGCGTATCATCGAGCGCTGCGGCCGCTACCCGCACCGCAACGTCGTCCTCGGACGCCGGTCTACGCTCGAAGAAATCGAATTTCTCAAACAACCGGGGTCGTCGTTCTAGTGCCGGAGCTAAGCTCGACGGCGATTAACCCGCGGACGGTTCAACCGGTGTGACATCGAGTTTCAGCGGGTTCGTACGACGCAGCACAGTAAGCGTTACCGGCGTCTCGAACGGCCAGCTTCCGAGCGCACGATGCAGGTCGTCCACATGCTGCACCTTCTCGCCGTTCGCCGCCAGGACGACATCGCCGTTGTGTAAACCGGCGGATGCGGCGGGGCCGGCTGGTTTGACCGATACTACTTCGACCGCACGCGTCTGAGTAAGCTCGAGCGCACGCGCGAGGCGTCGGTCGAGAGGACGTTCGCGGCCGACGATGCCGAGATAACCGCGGCGCACTCGCCCATGCAGGAGGATCTGCGACAACACCCAGTGAGCGGTGTTCGCCGGAATCGCGAAACCGATGCCTTGCGCCACCGCGATGATCGCGGTGTTGATGCCGATCGCCTTGCCGTGCGAGTCGAGGAGCGGACCGCCGGAGTTGCCCGGGTTTAGCGGCGCCGTGTGCTGGACGATGTTTTCGATCAGCCGTCCGTGCTCGGAGCGCGTGGCGCGCCCGAGCGCGCTAACTACGCCGGTGGAGACGCTCGATTCGAAACCGAGTGGATTGCCCATGGCAATCACCAGCTGTCCGACATGCAGTCTTGTCGAGTCGCCGAGCGAGGCGTAGGCAAACCCCGACGCCTGCGCGCGGATCACGGCGAGGTCGGTGGCGGGGTCGCTGCCGACGACGGCGGCCATCGAAGCTCGAGCCGTCTGTCAACGTAGCGGTGAGCCGGCCGCTGCCGTTCACGAGGTGGTGATTGGTGAGGATGTAGTCATCCGGCGTGACGATCACCCCCGGGCCGGTGCCGCGCTGACTGTTGTGCCGCGTCTCGCGTTCGACGGCGATGTTCACCACCGCCGGGCTGACGCGGTTAACAACGCCGACGACCGGTGCGGGTCGCTGGTTTGATTTTGGTCAATCAACGTGGGTATAGGGAGTTGGCGGTTCATCGCAGGTAACGTTGGGGCGCTGTGACGGATTTTTAAATCCACGGGCAATGGGAGACCGGCAGCCAGGGTGTTCGGGAAAATAAAAAGGCCGCACCAGCGGCCTTTTTATCTTGACGACGACCGATCGTCAGAGCAGCACGTGCTCAACGCCGCCGTCCCTCGCCTTTTCTATTAAGCATCAAGCCGTGGATGCAGGGGGAATACTTTATAGACAAAATCTCACATTCAATTAACGATCTAATGGATATGTTGGAAACCGAATTTCAAAAAAAGGTACGCGCGGTCGTAAGCCAGCGAAGCTCCCCGCTTAACTGGTGGAGATCATAAAAAAAAGCCTCTTGCGTGGTTTTTTCTTACATCATTTATCTTTGAAAGATATACTTTACGCAACCACGACTGGAATATTGCCGATCTTCGCGCGCCACTCGACCGGGCCGGATTTGTGCACAGCGTTACCGCCCGAGTCCACCGCGACCGTCACCGAAACGGTCGTCTAGACTTCACGGTGCGCGGCATTGTGTCGGTCGGTATTTTGCGGGCAGATCGCCGCCAACGCAGCGCCAGAGCAAGCGACCGTTTTCGAGGTACGGTGTCACCGCAATGGTGCTTCCAGCGATCGGTTTGCCGACAAGTTGATCGAACCGGATCACAATCACACCGTCGTTTTCCACTTGCGCGGTCGCGATGTTCTGCACTTGTACCGGAGCGATGTCAGGTATTTCAGAAGGCGCCGCCGGGATCGCGCCAGTCTTAAAAATATGGTTTTCGACCTTCATCCGCAGCGGTTCGATCTGTTGGACGGCTTGCGACACCCGGGCGCGCAGCGTGTAATCGTGGTACGCGGGGATAGCAATGGCAGCCAGTATTCCTATGATTACTATCATGAAGAAGACCGCCGCGGCCGCAATCAGGATCACCATGCCGGACGACGTGGCTTGATATTTTTGGTTGAGACGCTCCTCGCTGGTGAAGGCGTATACGATGAACTCGACCAGGGCGATTAGACCGGGAATCCCGGTCCAGCAAAACAGAATATAGAAAATTCCCTGAACGGGTTTGCGCAGATAAAACTTGTGCAAACCCAGACCGCCACCGAAAAAGGTGAGCAACAGTAATATCGTCTTGCTCAACGGGCCGGTTTGTGGAGCGCCGCACTTCGGGCAGATCTCGGCTTTGCTACTGAGCAGCCCGCCGCATGCCTGGCAGTTCTTCCAGTTGGAATCTGGTGCCGCTTGCGGCGCCGCAACCTTTCCAGTGGTGTTCATCCGACGTCCCTCCCGAGCGATATCCAAAGATAATTAAACGAATACCCTGCCAAAGGGATTCGGGGCAGTCAAGGACGAGACGTGGCGACGGCGCGATGCGGCACCTGCTAAAGCGCCATAAGGTCGCCCGATCTCCCCTTTCTTACCTGATTTGATCTCGGTTTAAGCCAGGGTAACCGGAATCTTGCCGATCTTGGCGCGCCACTCAGCCGGGCCGGATTTGTGCACGGCGTTGCCGCCGGAGTCCACCGCGACCGTGACCGGCATGTCCTTCACCTCGAACTCGTAGATTGCTTCCATGCCGAGATCGGGGAAGGCGAGGATCTGGGCCGAGCGGATGGATTTGGAGACCAGGTAAGCGGCGCCGCCGACGGCGATGCAGTACACGGCTTTATGCTTTTTGATCGCCTCGATCGCGATCGGGCCGCGTTCCGATTTGCCGACCATGCCGAACAGGCCCGCCTTTTCGAGCAGCGGGCCGGTGAATTTGTCCATGCGCGAGGCGGTGGTGGGGCCGGCGGGGCCGACGACCTCGTCGCGCACTGGGCTCACCGGGCCGACGTAGTAAATGAAGCGCCCGCGCAAATCCACCGGCAGCGGTTCGCCTTTGGCCATCATCTCCGTCATGCGCTTGTGCGCGGCATCGCGGCCGGTAAGGAGCTTGCCCGAGAGCAGTAGGCGATCGCCGGCCTTCAAGGTGGCAACCTCCGCGCGCGTGATGGTGTCGAGATTGACGCGTCGGCTGGTGCTGAAGTCGAGCGTGAGCTTGGGCCAGTCTTCGAGATTCGGCGGATCAAGGCTCGCCGGCCCGCTGCCGTCGAGCGTGAAGTGCGCGTGGCGCGTGGCGGCGCAGTTCGGCAGCAGCGCGACCGGCTTCGAGGCCGCGTGCGTGGGATAATCGGTGACTTTCACGTCGAGCACGGTTGAAAGCCCGCCCAGACCCTGTGCACCGATGCCGAGTGCGTTTACCTTTTCGTGGAGTTCGAGACGCAGTTCTTCGGCGCGATTCGACGGTCCGCGCGCTTTCAGTTCGTGCATATTGATCGGCTCCATCATGCCCCACTTCGCCATCAGCATCGCCTTCTCCGGGGAGCCGCCGATGCCGAGCGACAGAATGCCGGGTGGGCACCAGTCCGCACCCATGGTAGGTACCTGTGCGAGCACCCAGTCCACGACGCTGTCGTTCGGCAGCAGCATCGCGAATCTGGATTTGTTCTCCGAGCCGCCGCCCTTGGCGGCGACGATGACTTCCACTTCATCGCCGGGCACGAGTTCGACGTGCGTCACCGCCGGTGTGTTGTCACCCGTGTTCTTACGCTTGCCGTCGGGGTCGGCGAGGATCGAGGCGCGCAGTTTGTTGTCCGGATGCAGGTAGGCGCGGCGCACGCCTTCGTTCACCATCTCCGGAATGGTCAGTTTGGTCTCCCAGCGTACGTTCATGCCGATGCGCAGGAACGCGATGCAGATCCCGGTGTCCTGGCAGATCGGGCGGTGACCCTCGGCCGCCATGCGCGAGTTAATAAGAATCTGCGCCATCGCGTCCTTGGCAGCGGGCGATTCCTCGCGCCGGTAGGCCTCGTGCAGCGCCTTAATGTAGTCCACCGGGTGGTAGTACGAGATGAACTGGAACGCGTCGGCGACGCTTTGAATGAAATCTTCCTGGCGAATGACGGTCATCGAAATATCTTGTGGATAATCGCGCAGCGGGCGAATTTACCACACGCTGAAGAAGTTTTCCTCGCCGGGTTTGTCCGCGGCGCGCGCCTCGAGTTTGATTGCGAGTTTATCGCCGAGGTAGGCGTGAATCGCGCGGCGCACCGCATAGATCAGCGGGATGAGAACGATTGCCGCGGTGAGTTTGTAGAGATAATTCACCGTGCCGACGGCGAGAAACAGGCTCACCGGCCATTGTTGCGGGCCGATTACAAAGGCGATGTAAAGCACGACATAGCTATCGACAAGCTGCGAAATTGCGGTCGAGCCGGTTGCGCGCAGCCAAATGTGACGCTCGCCGGTCATGCGGCGAATTTTCTGGAACACGGCGATGTCGATGATCTGGCCGATGAGAAAGGCGATCACCGAACCGGCGATCGTCCACATACCCTGACCGAAAATATTGGCGAACGCCGCCTGCATGTCCGGGACGCCCTGACGCACGCCCATGCTCACCCACCAGCTCGCCGGCGTCACCGTGATGGCGAGATACGCGAACAAAAAGGCGTACAGGATAAGCCCGACGGTCAGGTACGAAATCATGCGCACGCCGCGGCGACCGAAGTACTCGTTAATGATATCGGTCATGATGAACACGATCGGCCACAAGATCACACCGGCGGTAAAACTTAGCGAGCCCTGCTGACCGAAGAGCCGCCAATTGAAGGGCGACAGACCGAGTGTGTCTTCGAGCGCGAAGATCTTCACGCCGATGAACTCCGCCATGATCGCATTGCAGACGAAAAAGCCGCTCAGTACGACAAACAAGCGCGCGGAGCGATCGACGAGCACGGAATGTCCCTTCGCGTCAGCGGCGCAGCACGAGAAAAGCGCCGGCGACGATGGCAAGTGCGCCAAGCACGATGTAGTCGTAATTAAAGTGCAGATTGATAATGGCCTTCAGGCCCGAGAGGATAAGCCAGATACCGAGCAACAGTTTTCCGATTTCTTTCACACTTTTTTCTCCAGTGTGCGCAGGCCGAGCGGATCATGCGGGTCCACGCCTTCGACAAAGGGCTTTTTGCGATCCATGTTGGTGAGCTGGTAAACTTTGCCGATCCAGTTGTCTATCACCGCCTCAGCGGTGTCGTGCCAGGTATTATCGAGTGTCGGCGCGATGGGCGACTCGGGCAGATCCGGAATCGGCTCGCCGCGGCTCTTCGCCGCGAGAATACGCTCTTTATGCTCCTCCAGGATCGCCTGGATCTTGAGCTGAAAGTAATTTTCAACAAGCGGCGGATAATCCGCACGCTCACCGCGTGCGAAACCCAGCACCTCGCGTTTGTATTCTTTGAGCAGGCTTACGGTGTCGTACTCGGGGTGGCCCTGATTGAACACCAGGCGAAAGCGATCCTCGCTCACCGCAAGATGCACGCCCGCGACCTCACTCTCGGCTAAAATATGCAATTTTGCGGCCTCGAACTGTGTGCGCGAAACGTCGTTAAAGCGCGAGTGCGGCACGTCGAAGCGCGTGTTGACATCGGCCACCAGCGGGTGCCGACGGTCCAGGACGCGATGCGAATATACTCCCCAGCGTTTGAAGCCGAGCAATTTACGCTTCTGCCCGTAGCGGAACTGCAACACCGCGTGCGTGGCGAGGCACGAGCACAGCGTCGAGGTGACGTTTTCGTAGGCCCAGTCAATCACCTGGATGAGCGGCTTCCAGAACGGTTCGAGTGACAAGTCTGGTTGCGTGACGTTCGCGCCGGTAATGATAAGCGCATCGAGCCCCTGTGCCTTGATCGCCTCGAAGCTTTCGTAGTATTGCGCGACGTAGGCTTCGGCGTCAGGGCTTCGGCGCAGCTCCTTGAACGTGAACGGGTGCACGTAGAATTGCGCGATCTGGTTCGACTGGCCGATCAGGCGGAAGAACTGGCGTTCGGTCGCGGCGAGCGCCGCGTCCGGCATCATGTTGAGCAGGCCGACGTGCAGTTCGCGGATGTCCTGCCGCACGGCGGCGTCGTGCGACACCACGTTTTCGCCTTCCTGCCGCAAGTGCTCGAAGGTTGGGAGTTTGGAGCTGGCAACGAGTGGCATGGGTTCGGTTCTCCTCTCGTCGGATCAGGACTGGCGATCCAAGGTTTTTTCTACCACACGCAGGAAGCTCGACTCATCTTTTACTTGTGTAAGTTCTTCGGTGGTGACGGTGTAGCCGTGCTCATCGGCGATAGCCTGGTAACGCGGTAGCCGCGAGTAGAACAGGCGCGGGAACGTCCAGCGCACGAAATCGTCCGGTTCGATCTCGGCGACGTAGGCAAAACCCTTTTTGCGCAGATAGATCGCGAGTTGTTCGTCCAGAAATGCCTCACGGTAGTAAAGCGGCTTCGGATCTTCTTCCGCGCGGCGGATCAGTTCCTGCTCGTCTTTTTCCGACGCCTTTATATACAGAATAAGCGTATGGCGTGCGAGCGCGTCCAGTACCTCGGGGTCGTCCAGTTCGCACAGCGATCCGCCGGCGTCGTTGATGAAATGCCGATAGCCGTAGATCTCATGCGCCTTGCCGATAAACGCGGGCACGTCCTTCATTGCCGCGATTTCCGCCATGCGATGCAGTTCCTGGCGGCGTTTGAACTCCTTCAGACTGAGCCCGCCCTGCTCCGGGTTGCCGAGTTTGCCAAGGAAGCTCGATACCGGTTGGAGATTGTCCACGGTGATGTTGTTGCGGATGAAGAGCGAATCCGAGCGCAGCAGTTCGCGCAGGAACGGCACCCGCATCGCCTCCTGTTTGATGTTGTCGAGGATAGCCTCGTCGAGATAGCGCGTGCCGATGCGGTAATCGCCCGAGTAGTGGAACCAGTGGCGCCGGCGCAGCTTGATCGCCAAGCGTGTCTTACCCACCCCGGACATGCCGAGGAGGGTGACGTACTTCTTGTCCCAGGCGCGGAACTCCTTGCCGCTCAGTTTCACGTTGGTGTATCCGTATTGGTCGTGTGTTTATTGTATGCGAGAACAACGATCATCGCCCATCGGTCGCGACAGTCGTTATAATGCGCGACCGTCGCCACACGTGTTTTTCATTCAGAGCGTTATATGACGACCGCCATTCCTATTATGTCCGCCGATGACGTCCGCCTGACGTCGCAGAACAAGTGCAGCTTCTGCCGGGGTTCGACTTGTTGTACCTACCTGACCCAACATATAGATGCGCCGCGTTCGATGGAGGACTTCGATCTGCTGCTGTGGCAGATCTCGCACTTGAACACCCAGGTATATAAGGACGAGGACGGCTGGTTCCTGCTGGTGGACAACCGTTGCATGCACTTACAGTCAGACGGCGGTTGCGGCATCTACGAAACGCGCCCACAGGTGTGTCGCGACCACGCGAACGACGACTGCGAGTTCGAGGGTCCCAGCGGCGAGGACGACTTCGAGCTGTTCTTTTCCGATTATAATGCGTTGCTTGCGCACTGTCGCAAGCGCTTTAAGAACTGGGACCGGCGATTCAAAGATTCAACGGCTGAGAAAAAGAAGCGCTAGTCGCGGATGGCGTCAGTAAAACGCCTTCTCGCCGGGCGGGCGTACGCGAAAGCGCTTGTAAGTCCATTGGTATTGTTCGGGCACCGCGCGCGCGCATTTTTCCACCATGTGGTTGAGCACGACGGCGGAGGACTCGACGCTGCCGCGGTTGATTTCCGCGGGCGCGGATAGAAAGTGCATGTGATAGGCCAAACAGCGCGGAAGACGCTCGGCATAGGCGAACACCACGGGCGCGCCGGTCTTGATGGCCAGACGCGACAGCAACACCATTGTACTTGCGGGAATGCCGAAGAATGGTGCGAACACGCTCGTGCTGCGCGTAGCCGGTACTTGGTCCGGCATAATCCAGATCATCTCGCCGCGCGCGAGCGCCTGGTACAGTGCGCGAATACCGACGTTGTTCGCGGGCACCATGCGTGCGCCAAAACGCTCACGCGCCTCGCGCACAATATCTCTCTTTCGCGAGTCGCGTAGAACGCGATAAAGACCGGTAATGCGGTAATACATCGAGCAGTAGATACCCACCATCTCCCAGGCGCCGAGATGCGGTGCGGCGAGGATCAGTCCTTTCCCTCGATCCATCTCCCGCTTCAGTTTGTCTTCACCGCTCGTGGAGCGTACCAACCGGCTTAGGTTTTTTTTATCAAGTGTCCAAAGCGCGCCGAGCTCGGCAAGGGACTTACCGAGCTCGATCAAGTTGCGACGCAATAGTCGCCGCCGTGCGGCTGCGCTAATTTCCGGAAAACAGAGTTCGAGGTTGACCCGCGCCGTGCGTTGACGTCTGTTGGGGATGACATACAGCAACCTGCCCAGCGCGGCGCCCAGCGCACACGCAAGCGGCGACGGCAGCGCAGCGAACAGACGCAGCACGAACTTCAGCAAAAACGTGCGCATCGGAGTCCGAACGCGACCTCCTGTAAATTACGGTTCGCTCGGACTAAACAACTCCTGTACGCTTTCCTCCATCTCAGCCGGCGCGCTGGACAAGACGCAGCGTAAATGCTGCGCCCAGGGCGCGGCGTATCTCGGCGATCGTCACGTGTTGGTTCTCCGGGTATCCCCACTGGGCGCACGTGAGACGAAAGACATCAGGTTGGTTTGCCGAGCGCAGATCCATGCGCGCGGAATAAATTTGGATGGACGGGCCGCTATCCATCACGTCGCCGCCGGCGACAAGGGATACGGCGAGCTTGCCATACAGCACCGGACCACCCCCGCCGCTTAGCGTCCGCTCTTGCAAAGTTTTGGTAATCGTGAATTCGTCCGGCGTCACCTTGCGCGCCACGTCGCGCAGCGTGTACAGCTCGAATTTGCAAAATGGACCATAATGGCTCACCTGTGCGGACGCCACCACCCGCCCGTCTTGAAGAAACACGGCCACCTGATCCGCGGGAATCGTCAATTCCTGATTGAGCGTTAGCCGCGAACCGACGGGGATGAGGTAATAGGGCGAGGCTTCATTTCCTTCGTAAGAAATCGTTTGGCAGGCGGCAAGCAGCACTATCGCCCCCAGAGAAATTAGCATAAGACGCATGAGACACCTCCACGGCTTAGGGGATGACAGTATAACCGTTGACGCCTGTTCGGAATGATGAAGAACAATCCACCCAGCGCGGCACCGAACGCGCGCACCAGTGACGGCGGCAGCGCAGCAAACAGGCGCAGCAGGGACTTCAGAAAGAAGGTACGGATCAGATTCAGCCACCTTGCCGAGCCAGGTGCAATGTGAACAGGTCACCGACGGCGCGGCGTATCTCGGCGATCGTCACATGTCGGTCCACCACCGGGTACCCCCACTGGGCGCAGGTAAGTCGAAAAATATCCGGTTGTTTCGTCGAGCGCAGATCCATACGCGTGGCGAAGACGTGGATCGATGGACCGCCAGCGTCGCCGCTCATGTCGGTGCGCAAACCGAAAGATAATTGCGCGTAGAGTACCGGGTCCGCCGCCCCGGTGGCGCCGTCCATCATGTGTTGTACCGTCTTGACGATCGTTAATTCATCCGGTGTTACCGTCCGCGCCTGGTCGCTTATCGAGTACAGCTCGAATCTGCAGTAGGGGTAATAGTGTTTTACCTCTGTGGACGGCGGCACGCGCCCGTCTTGAAGAAACACGGCCACCTGATCCGCGGGAATCGTCAATTCCTGATTGAGCGTCAGTCGCGAACCGACGGGAATGTGGTAGTACGGTGAGTTTTCGTTGCCTTCATATGAGATGCCGGAACAGCCCGCCAATGCAGCGAGCGATACGGTCAGGATCATCAGTGCGCGACGCATGTTCACCTCCTGAGTGTTAACTAGTCGCTATCTCAAAAATGACTTCCTCACCCTAGCTGTTCTCGCCCAGGGCGCACACGATTCTTGTGCGCTCCGGCGGGAATGGCCGTCGCAAATGCGGCGGCGGGTGAGGAGAGTTTCGCTATATCAATTT